>JAKAXS010000002.1 GCA_021816505.1 Pseudomonadota bacterium | reverse complement strand
GATCTCGACAGTCTCCTGGCGCGGGCGGGCGAGATCAAGCAGCCCAAGCGCCGCGAGAAACTGATCGAATTCGCCGAGCAGGCGCGCATCTCGCGCGAGCTGGTGCGGCTGAAGGACGACGTACCTGTCGAGGTGACGACCGACCAGCTGGGTGTCCACGAACCTGATCCAGCCGTCCTGCTGCGCTTCCTGCGCGAGATGGAGTTTGCCACCCTCACGCGGCGCATCTCCGACAAGCTGGGCGTCGAGCCGCCGACCGGACCGGCATCCTCGGTCGGCTCCACCGTGCCGAAGGCCGCGCCCAAACCGCAACCCAGCGCATCGTCGGAAGCTGGTTCTGCCGATCGA
Source organism: Pseudomonadota bacterium (assembly GCA_021816505.1). Taxonomy (GTDB): domain Bacteria; phylum Pseudomonadota; class Alphaproteobacteria; order Rhizobiales; family Hyphomicrobiaceae; genus JAKAXS01. The sequence continues at coordinate 26,349 of JAKAXS010000002.1, read as the reverse complement.
TCCGGCCCCGGCACGCCCGCAGCGCTGGTCGCCTTCGCCGGGTCTGCGGCACTGACACCGCCGATCGATCGCAGCACGTACGAAACGGTTCAGACGCCGGAAGCGCTGACCGCGTGGATCGCCAGCGCCTACGAGACCGGTCGCTGCGCCTTCGACACCGAGACGACCGGCATCGACCCGATGCAGTGCGATCTGGTCGGCATGTCGCTCGCAACCGCGCCCGGCAAGGCCTGCTACATCCCGATCATGCATCGCGCATCGAAGGACGGCTTCGACTTCGGTGAAGGCGATCTCATCAAGCAGATCCCCGCCCGCGACGTGCTCGCCATGCTGAAACCGATGCTGGAGGACCCGACCGTCCTCAAAATCGGCCACAACATGAAGTACGACCTCAACGTGCTGCAGCGCCACGGCATCGCACTTCGCGCGATCGACGACACGATGCTGCTCTCCTACACGCTCGACAGCGGCAAGGGCCCGCAAGGGATGGACGAGCTGGCCGAGCGCCACCTCGGTCACACGTGCATGCCGTTCTCCAAGGTGATCGACTTCGCACCCGGCCAGAAGAAATCGGAGAAGACGTTCGCCGAGGTGCCGCTCGACAAGGCGACAGAATACGCCGCCGAAGATGCCGACGTGACGCTGCGCCTGTGGCTGAAGCTGAAGCCGCGACTCGTGGCCGAGCGCATGACGACCGTCTACGAAACGCTGGAGCGGCCTCTGCTGTCGGTCATCGCGGAGATGGAGCAGCACGGCATCAAGGTCGACACCAAGATCCTGGGCCGCCTCTCGTCCACCTTTGCGCAGGGCGTGCACCGCCTGGAGGAGGAGATCAACGGCCTCGTCGGCCACAAGTTCAACTTCGGGTCGCCCAAGCAGCTCGGTGAACTGCTGTTCGATCGGCTAAAGCTGCCCGGCGGCAAGAAGACGAAGTCCGGCCAGTGGGAAACGCGTGCCGGCCTGCTCGACGACCTCGCCGCCAACGAAGAGCTACCCGACGATGCGCGCCAGCTCATCAACAAGATGCTGGAATGGCGCCAGCTCACCAAGCTGCGCTCCACCTACACCGACGCGTTACCGGCCTATCTCAACCCCCGCTCCAGCCGCATCCATACGTCCTACTCGCTGGCCGCGACGACGACGGGCCGGCTGGCCTCATCCGAACCCAACCTGCAGAACATTCCGATCCGCACCAAGGAAGGCCGCGAGATCCGCACCGCCTTCGTGGCCGAGCCCGGCAACAAACTGATCTCGGCGGACTACTCGCAGATCGAGTTGCGCGTGCTGGCGCATATCGCCGACATTCCGCAGCTGAAGAAAGCGTTCGACGAAGGCCTCGACATTCACGCCATGACCGCCTCGGAAATGTTCGGCGTACCCGTGAAGGACATGCCGAGCGACGTGCGCCGCCGCGCCAAGGCGATCAACTTCGGCATCATCTACGGCATCTCGGCGTTCGGTCTCGCCAACCAGCTCAGCATTTCGCGCGAGGAAGCCGGCGACTACATCAAGACCTACTTCCGCCGCTTCCCGGGCATCCGCGACTACATGGAAGAGACGAAGGCGTTCGCCCACGCCAACGGCTACGTGACGACGATCTTCGGCCGCAAGATGCACTACCCCGAGATCAACACGAAGAACCCGTCGATGCGCTCGTTCCTGGAACGCGCGTCCATCAACGCGCCGATCCAAGGCTCCTCCGCCGACATCATCCGCCGCGCCATGGCGAAGATGCCGGGCGCGCTGAAGGACGCCCGCCTGAAGACCGCGCGCATGCTGCTTCAGGTGCACGACGAGCTTGTATTCGAAGTGGCCGAGGCGGAGGTGGCCAAGACGCTGAAGCTGGCGAAGGACACCATGGAGCGCGCTCCATTACCCGCGATCGCCCTGACTGTACCGCTTCAGGTCGATGCCAAGGCAGCCGACAACTGGGAAGCGGCGCATTAACGCTCAACCAAAGAGCTTATTCTGACTCTGCATCGTGGTGCAGCGTTACTCGTGCGCGTCGCTCGGGCCTGCCTCCAGCCCTTATGGTGATCTCGGCAGTCACGCATTCCGCATTGTCTGCAAAAGCCGCGACTAGGAACCTACCTTCGTAGCTAGCTTCACAGCACTCTTCGAAATAAGGGGGTAGTCGGCCAATAGCAGGAACGAGCAAATCGTACTGGCCATCGGTCCAAGTCGCCAACCGAACGGTCGTGCTAGCCTTTGGCACCAACGTCTGTGAACCAGATGGCGGCTTGCACCGATCCCCTGGGTCCACAGCTAATTCATACGTGTCATTACTGATCGGCGAGAAATCATCATCGCTGCCATCACGATAATCAAAGCTGAGAAGCTGAAATCGGACATTTAACGCGATCTGTCGACCCACGTTGCGCACCCGAAATCCGTAAATCTCTTCCGTATACATCTCCCCATGCTCACTGGACATCCCGTGCGAGAGAAGAGTGGCATTGTTGGTTCCAACATCGATTTCGAGCAGGGCTCGCAAATACCAAGTTCTTAGAAACGATCCAACAGATACGATTTGCGCTAATGTGAATCCAATCACCGCGCCTAATGCGGACTTCAATAGATCGCCTAGTTCCACGAATTCTCCTCAATCAATGTCGTCTCTGCCTTTAGCGTGACGTTTGTCGTCCGTAGCGCGAACAGAAACCAGAATATACTCCTTGACGCCAGAAACGTCCCGCGCCAAGCCCGCTGCGAAACAATGCACCTGGGCACCCCACACATGTCAGCCGCCGCCGCCACGCACGCACCCGCCAACTCACCCGCCCGCGTTCTGACGGCGAGCCTCGTCGGCACCGCGATCGAGTTCTACGACTTCTACATCTACGCCACGGCGGCATCGCTGGTGTTCGGGCCGCTGTTCTTTCCCGCGTCGTCGCCGGGCGCGCAGTTGCTGCTGGCGTACGCCACGTTCGGGCTGGCGTTTCTCGCGCGGCCGCTGGGCGCGTGGGTGTTCGGCCACTTCGGCGATCGCGTCGGCCGCAAGTCCACGCTTGTCGCCTCGCTGTTGCTGATGGGCGGCTCCACCACGCTGATCGCCTTCCTGCCGACGTATCACACGATGGAGCAGTTCGGCATCGGTTGGATCGCGCCGCTGCTTCTCTGCATCCTGCGCTTCGGCCAGGGCATCGGGCTCGGCGGCGAGTGGGGCGGTGCCGCCTTGCTGGCCGTGGAAAACGCGCCGCCGCACATGCGTGCCCGCTTCGGCATGTTCCCGCAGCTCGGCGCGCCGGTCGGCTTCATCGCGGCGAACGGCCTGTTCCTGATCCTGGGTTACACGCTGACGGCCGAGCAGTTCATGGATTGGGGCTGGCGCCTGCCGTTCCTCTTCTCCGCGGCACTCGTCGCCGTGGGCTTGTGGGTGCGGCTCAAGTTATCCGAAACGGAGCAGTTCAAGGCCGCGCTGGCCGAGTCCGCCCCGGTGAAGGTTCCGATGGCCGAGCTGTTCCGCCGTCACCTGCCGGCAACGATCGCCGGCACGTTCTCCGCCGTCGTGTGCTTCGCGATCTTCTACCTCGCAACCGCCTTCGCGCTCGGTTACGGCACCAAGACGCTCGGCTTCACCAAGGAAGCCTTCCTCACGATCCAGCTTGGCGCGATCCTGTTCCTCGCCCTCGGCATCATACTGGCCGGATGGTGGTCGGACCTCAAGACGCCGCGCTTCGTGCTGCTGGCAGGCTGCGTCGGCACCGTGTTCGTCGGCCTGCTGCTGGCACCGATGCTGGAGGCCAAGGACACGGCCTCGGTGTTCGCCTGGCTGGCCCTGGCGTTGCTGCTGATGGGTTTCGTTTATGGTCCGCTCGGCGCATTCCTGCCGTCGCTGTTTCCGCCGCACGTCCGCTACACCGGCTCGTCGCTGACGTTTCATGTCGCCGGCATTATCGGCGCGGCCCCCGTGCCGATGGTCGCGCAGTATCTGGCGGAGCGCGGCGGCCTCGCTTACGTGGGCTACTATCTCAGCGCAGCCGCAATCGTCAGCCTGATCGCCCTGTTCTTCGCCCGGGCCAGGTGAGGCTCAGTCGACGTCGATGTCGAAGTGCATCACGTCCTCGCGCACGCCCAGCTTGGTGTAGAGCGCAATGGCCGGCGGATCGACATAGTCTGCCTGCACGTAGATGACGTACGCGTCTCGAGTCCGGGCGATCGGCTTCAGGTGTTCGATGAGCGCGGTGGCGATGCCGCGCCGGCGATAGGCTTCGGCCACCGCCAGATCAAAGATGTAGATCTCGCTGCGCTCGCGCTCGAACTTCTTCAATTCGTACGCAGCGATCGCGCCGACGATCTCGTCCCCGGCGCGCGCGACGACGGCAATGAACGTGTTATCGCTCAACAGGTCCTGGATATAGGCATCGCTCGGTTGCGCGGCTTCGTAAGTGGGCCTGTCATCGAACGCCGCGCCGAACATCGACAGCATTCCCCGGAACGGAGCAATTTCCCCGGGAAGAAGCTGATGAATGCCGATAGCTGTCTGTGCCGTCATCCAAATCCCCTGCGGACGCTCCCGCCCCATTGCAACTTTCGCCGACTTTCCGAGCGGCGAGGCGCAACTAAACGCCTCATACGACGTTTCGCGGATGACGCACATAGCACGAGGTGAGCCATGCCACAGGATACAGCCGCACGCGCAGACGCCGCCGTCCGCAGAGCACGCAACATGAAGAATGGCGCCGGCAACGTCGCCGAAAATTTTCAAACTGCGGTCGATAGATCGGTCAGCGAGCAGCCGCTGACGACGCTGGTGATGGCGATCGCCGTGGGCTTTATCCTCGGCGCAATCTGGAAGGCGTGATCATGCTCAGCAAAGCGATCAGACTGACGGCTCTTGCGCTGGTGCTGTCGGCATCGAGCGCCATCGCTCAAACGCCAGATGGGGCCAGCAAGACGCCGGACGGTGGCGAAAAGCCAACGCCGCAAGAGAGTGCGCAAGACCCCGCCGAAAAGGAAAGCGTCGAGAAGGCGCCCGACCAGGAGAAGCTTCCGCCAGAAGGTACGAAGCCTCCCGAGCCCAGCTCCGCCACCAAGGAAGACAAGCAATAGACCTTAAAGACGGTGTAGGGAGAGTTCTGAGGAACTCTCCCTACACGCATTCAAGCGTGCGCCAACGCCGGGTAGTCGGTGTAGCCACGTTGCTCGCCCGAGTAGAGCGTCGCCGGGTCCAACGCCTGAAGCGGCGCACCTGAGCGCAGGCGTTCGACAAGATCTGGATTCGAGATAAACGGCCGGCCGAAGCAAATCAGGTCGGCGAGATTTTCGGCGCGCGCCTTGCGGGCGAGTTCCAGGTCGTATCCGTTGTTGGCGATATAGAGGCCATTGAACGCGCGGCGAAGCTTTTGCAAATCGAAGCCACCAGCCGGCTCGCGCTCACCTCCGGTATCGCCCTCGACGACGTGAATGTAAGCCAGGCCATAGATATTCAGCTGCTCGACCAGCGCCAGGTAGAGCGGCTCCGGATCGCTGTCGCCAATGTCGCCGAACGCGGTCAGCGGCGAGAGCCTGATACCGACCTTGTTCGCCGGCCACACGCGCGTCACCGCTTCCACGATCTCGACGACGAGCCGGATGCGGTTCTCGATGGAGCCACCGTAGCGGTCGGTCCGCTTGTTCGTCTTGTCGGAAAGAAATTGCTGGGGCAGGTAGCCGTTGGCCGCGTGGATCTCGACGCCGTCGAACCCTGCGTCCATCGCCAGCTTCGCACCGTGCGCATAATCGTCGACGATACCGGGAATTTCGCCGGGCTCGAGTGCGCGCGGCGTTTCCAGCGCCTTGAAGCCGCTGCCGGTGTAGGCCTGGACGCCTTCCGCTCGCACGGCACTCGGCGCGACCGGCAGCGTATTGCCCGGCTGCAGATCGGAATGCGAGATGCGGCCCACGTGCCAGAGCTGCAGGAAGATGCGGCCGCCCTTGGCGTGCACGGCAGACGTTGTCAGCTTCCAGCCCAACACCTGCTGCTCGGTCCAGATACCCGGCGTACGGATATAGCCTTTGGCCTGCGCGCTGATGTTGGTCGCTTCGGAAATGATCAGTCCCGCGGACGCGCGTTGCGCGTAGTACGTTGCCTGCAGAGCGCCGGGGACGCCGTCGTCATCGGCCCGCGACCGCGTCAACGGTGCCATCACGATGCGATTTGCGAGACGATAGGGCCCGAGTTGAACGGGCTCGAAGAGATCTGTCGAAGCGGGTGCGACCGCGGCTGCATCGGATCGTGACATGCAAGCTCCTGAATGTTCGAGGCCATCTGGATGACAGTCGTCACCAGATCATGTATTTATATGTACCAAACGGTATCGATATGAGGGCTCGGCGGGGCAAGTCAAGAGCGGATATTGCGCGCCGCTGCGCTTGGCCGGCCATCCACGTCCTGTTGATAATGGGTAACGCCGCACCCCCGCCCCATTCCCCGCATACTTCCGCAGCTTGACTCACAACACGTCGTGCTTGCAATTTCAGCCGAGGGAATCGCCGGTTAACTGGATGTTAACTAGACGGAAACAAGGTGAACGCTATGCGCCAGGGGGATTGTGCATGCGTTTTAAAACACCTCTGAGAAGCACCGTGTCTGCGTGGGTCGGCATTGTTGCCGCCGCGGGGCTGGGCCTTCTCATGTCCGGCTGCGCCAGCGGACCCGTCATCATACCGCCGTCCGAACAGCCTTTGCCCAGCGAGAGCATGATGCTCCTCGGCAAGAAGGGCATGGAAACGACGACACCGATCTACATCCGCATCTTCAAGGAAGAGTCCGAGCTTGAGGTCTGGAAGGCGCGCACCGACGGCCGCTTCTATCACTTCAAGACGTACCCGATTTGCAATTGGTCGGGCGACCTCGGACCCAAGCAGGCCAAAGGCGACAAGCAGGCGCCGGAGGGCTTCTATTCGATTACGGCGAAGCAGCTGAAGCCTGACTCCAGCTACTATCTGGCCTTCAACCTGGGCTTCCCGAACGCCTACGACCGGGCACACGGCCGCACGGGCGAGTTCCTGATGATCCACGGCAAGTGCAAGTCCGCCGGCTGCTACGCCATGACGGACGCGCTCGTCGAGGAGATCTACGCCCTCGGCCGCGAAGCGTTGCGCGGCGGTCAGCAGGCCATCCCGGTTCACGCCTTCCCGTTCCGCATGACCGACGAAAAGCTCGCCCGTCACAGGGCGAACAAGTGGCACGCCTTCTGGAGAACGATGAAGGAAGGCTACGACAGCTTCGAGGTGACGCGCGTGCCGCCCACGGTGGCCGTGTGCGAGAAGCGGTACATGGTCAACGTCGTGGTGCCGCCGTTCATGGATCTCAATCCCGAAGGCGCCTGCCCGCGCTTCGAAAAACCGGCTCTGACGCCGTTTGCTGCCGCACCGGCCGATGAGAAGCTCGCGCTGGAGCGCGTGACGATCGTCGGCCCCAAGACGCGCGGCCCGGGCAACATCTCCATACCGCCGGCCGATCCAATCGCCTCTGCCATCGCCTCCAGCTCGCGCATGCCGAGCCCTGAAGCGGCGTCGGCCCTCGGTTACCGTCAGTGAGCGAAGCGCCGCGAAAACGGCGCCGCAGCTGGCGCCGTTACGCGCTGGCCCTGATCCTGCTCCTGTCGGGCGCGGCCTATCTGACGCTCACCAATCGCCAGCACCTGCTGCCTTTGATTGCCGAGCAGGATCTGATCCGCTTCGAACGCTGGCAGCGCTACACGTACGCATCCTTCGGCTGGCAGTGGCCCGGCACGCCCGACTTCTCCGCGCTCGATCAGCGCCTTTCCAACGCCGGCGTCTCGCTTGGCGCCCCCGTTCTCGTGCGTGTCTTCAAGCGCGAATTCGAACTGGAGGTCTGGCTGAAGAAGGGCAACCGCTTCGAACGCTTCGAAACCTATCCCATCTGCAAATGGTCGGGCCGTCTGGGCCCCAAGATCCGCCAGGGCGACCGGCAGGCGCCCGAGGGCTTCTACACGGTCGACAGCAAACAGCTGAACCCGAACAGCCGCTGGTATCGCTCATTCAATCTGGGCTTTCCCAACACGCACGACCGGGCCCACAGGCGAACGGGCAGCTTCATCATGGTTCACGGCGGCTGCTCATCCATCGGCTGTTACGCGATGACGAACGATGCCATGGGTGAGATCTGGAAGATCGTGACCGCCGCGCTCGGCGGCAGCCAGAAGCGGTTCCAGGTCCAGGTTTATCCCTTCCGGCTGACCGACGCGAACCTCGCCAGCCGCTCGGACGAGCCCCACGCGGAGTTCTGGCAAAGCCTGAAACCAGGCCACGATCTGTTCGAGGAAACGGGCCTGCCGCCGAAAGTCAGCGTCTGCAACAAGCGTTACGCATTCGAACCCGGCACCGCCGGCGTTTTCGACGGCCCGCAGATCGAAACCAGGTGCCCGGCCCGCACCGCCAAGGTTAACTGAGCCTTCGGCGCCACAAACTCTTCGTTTTCAACACTTAAGAGCATGCTTATGCGCGGTTTTTGATCTAGATCGCGCTCGCCATCTCTGTAAGGTTGGGGCAAATGTCGGGTACGGCTGACGCAGTGTTCGGGAGTTTCCGCCGCATGACAGGTTTCTGGCTCCAAGGCTATCGCGCGCGCATCGTCGCTGCCGCAGCACTGGCGTGCCTGCTACCGTCTACCGTCTCAGCGCTTACGATCGAACTGAAAGACGTCGCACCCGATCGCGTCGAACGTCAGCGCGCCGCTGCAAAAGGCGCGATCCCACTCCCGAACACGCCGGAAGTCGGCCGCACCATGGCGCGCCTTGCGGAGAAGGGATTGGCCAGCGGCAATCCGATGATGCTACGCGTCTTCAAGGAGACGTCCGAACTCGAATTATGGATCGAGAGAGAAGGCGTCTTCACGCACTTCGCCACCTATCCCATCTGTCACTGGTCCGGAACGCTTGGCCCCAAGCAACGCGAAGGCGACAAGCAGACGCCCGAGGGCTTCTACACGGTCACGTCGCGCCAGCTTCATCGCGCCGGCCGCTGGACGCGCGCGCTGAACCTCGGTTTCCCCAACGTCTTCGATCAAGGCATGGCGCGCTCGGGCTCGTACATCCTCGTGCACGGCGGCTGCTCGTCGACGGGCTGCTTCGCGATGACGGATCCCGTGATGGCGGAGGTCTACACGCTGGCATCGGCCGCCTTGCAAAAAGGCCAGGCGCACATCCCGGTCCATGTCTTTCCGTTCCGCATGACTGACGCCAACCTCGACCGGCATCGCACCGGCGAATGGTATCAGTTCTGGCAGAACCTGAAGGAAGGCTACGATACGTTCGAACGGACGCACCGCCCGCCGCGCATCTCGGTGTGCGACAATCGCTATGTCGTCCAAGAAGCCGGGCCCGAGGAGGTGGCCGCTCCGGGCCCTTTAGAACCGTGCGCGGCAACAGCCGCGCGGATAGCCGAGCTGGTGGCATCAAACGGCTTTGCCCCGCCGATACGCTTGCCACGGCAGGCCAATCTTCGACGCGGTGATCAAGCTTTAGGCCGCCGCGCCAGCGCACACATGTGCTCGATGGCCCGTGCCAGCTGCCGCAAGTTCACCCACCTGCGCACCAGGATCGCCGAGCGCGGCAACCGCAAGGGCACACGCTCCGCGCGGCGCTAACGGCATTTTCTGTCGTCATACCTCACGTGAGCCATAGCCGACGGTCCGACATTCATTTATCCGTAGAAGGAAGATGAATGCAAAGTCAGGTATGCAACGTGCCGAACAGCCGTGGGGGATATGCCTTCTGAGTTGATCAACCAGTTGTACGACGCGGTTCTGGAGCGAGAGAAGTGGCCCGAGTTCTTCGACACGCTTCGTAGACAGTTCGATGGTGCTGCTCTGGTGCTCACTCAAAAGGGCACGAGTGTCCCCGATTTTCGCGCATTCGGGACGGATCCCGCGTCCATTCAAACACTGAGAGAATACTATTGGGCCATAAATCCCTATCCTTTCGATAGAGCATTAAGGCTTCGCGTTGGAGAAGTGATCGCGGCCGATGGCTTGATGGACCAATCCAAAATCCTTCGCAGCGAGTTCTACAATGATTGGATGCACCCCCAAGGCGTCTCCTCCGATCACCCGTACGTGTGTTTTCATCGGTCCAAATCAGACTTCTCGTCGCTTGCAGTAGCTCCGCACCGAGACGCCTTTCACAACGACAGAGGAAAATACATCGATCGTCTGAGCGACATCCTCCCTCACCTTGTCCGAGCTGCAAAGATGAGTTCGTTCGCCGGACCAGACGAGGACAGCTCCAAAAGCCTTCTGGACGTCTTTTCAACTGCCACGATCCTTGTTTCCTCATCGCGGCGCATACTCGCCATGAACGCAGCAGCAGAGATGCTTCTGCAGAATTCCGCGCTCTTCAGCGCTCGGGGCGAGCTGCGAGCGCGCGGCAGCGAAGGCCAAAGACAATTGGACAGCCTGTTCGCAAAGCCGCCGATCGCAGGCTTGAGTAGCGGCCTGCTAGGACCCGCTCGCATCGTTGGAGAAAGCGGAAGCCTCGTCGTCTGGGGCGTGGACATGACACGGCGGCGGAACATGACGTCCAACGCGGCATTTTGGGACATCTCGGTGCCGGAGCGGAGCTATCTCGTCATAGCTGCCAAGGCGGAACACACGCTCAATCTGGAGGCGAAAACCATCCAATCGGCATTTGGATTGACCGCCACGGAGGCCCGTGTTGCCAGCGCGATCGTCTCAGGCCAATCCGTCGCTCAATATGCGGAAGAGGCCGGGGTGTCCGAATATACAGCGCGCAAGCAAGTCGCGGCCATCTTGAGAAAGACGGGATCGGCCGGCCAAACCGAGCTTGCGATTTTATTGGCCAGGACATTGGGAATTATAGATCACAAGGGCAAATAATAAAAACCGCGCATACCCCATATGAGGGGCGCAGCTTCGAAAAACGCCATCTACGACTCGAGCGTGTTGCAAGGCTGAGCAACGAAGACGCAGCGAGTTCACATGTGGTTTCCCTCTCGAAAGCCGAAACCGTCCACCGTCCAAAACCCATCACCAACCCGCGTTGAGCAACTTTTCGAAGAGGTGACCCGAGTAGTCGCCTTCGACTTCAACGTCATGATGGTGGTGGAAGACAACAGGATCCGAATTCCGGCCCTCGATAGCCGCGGACCTGACATAGCAATCGTTGCCGAAGGCCAGCGTATCACCCTGACGATAGGACCTTGGTACGATGACTTCCAGTCAACGGACCTCATCGTGGAATACGTAAGATGGGCCTTGAATGGCACACTCCGGGTACGCGTGGACCGCATGAGGGAACGGCCAGTCTGCGTCGCGCTCGAACTGCGTTTTCCGGATGGAAGCTGGCAGGAGGACTGCGCGATGAAGTTCGGAATTCCGCTGTTCCGGCGGCAAGCGATCGAGACATTCTACCTTCAGAATGCTCTACGGGCTGACCTCGGCACGATATCGCCCGCCGCCGCCAGAGCTGCTGCCAATTGACGGAACCACGCTAATCGCCCTACAGCGGAGACCCAGGTCAGCGCTGTCGAGGACGAAAACCGCATGTGGCAGAAGTATTCCGAGATTGCCGAGGACGTCGTCGAGTACATCGTGTTCGCGGCACGTTGGCTGCTCGCGCCGTTCTATGTCGGGCTCGCGATCTCCATCATCGTGCTCCTCATCAAGTTCATGACGGAGCTGCTGCACCTGCTCGTGCATGCCTTCACCTCGACCGAGGCGGAGGTGATCCTCGGCGTCCTGGCCCTCGTCGATCTGGCGCTGACGGGCTCGCTGCTCATCATCGTGATTTTCTCAGGCTACGAGAACTTCGTCTCCAAGATCGATCATTCGGGCCACAAGGATTGGCCCGAGTGGATGGGCACGATCGACTTCACGGCGCTGAAGCTGAAACTGCTGTCGTCCATCGTCGCGATTTCGGCCATCCAGCTGCTCAAGCAGTTCATGTCCTTGAAGACCGTTTCAGATCGCGACCTGATGTGGCTGGTCCTCATCCACGTCGTGTTCGTGATCTCCAGCGTGCTGCTGGCCCTGTCGGATCGCATCGCCGCCCACAGCGGCCCGGCCGACGCTCACGCCCCTACGACATCACCCAAGAAGGACGACGAAAAGCACGAAGGCACCGATACGCCGCCAAGCCGGATCTAAAGGCGGCGATGCGCGATGCCGTCTCGCGTCCTCATCGTCGGCGGTTATGGCGCGTTCGGCGCGCTGGCCGCGCAACGCCTGGTGCGCGAGACAGATCTGCACCTGATCATCGCCGGGCGCTCGCGTGAGCGTGCGCAATCCGCCGTCGCACAACTGAAACGGACCGCGCTGGCGGGCCTGGAGGCTGCCGCACTTGATGCGATTGCTATCGATCGCTACCAGCTGGCAAGGCTGGCGCCGACGGTCGTCATCAACGCATCGGGGCCTTTTCAAGCGCACAACTACACGCTCGCACGCGCCGCGATCGCGGCCGGGTGCCACTATATCGACCTCGCCGATGCGCGCAGCTTCGTCACCGGCATCACCGCGCTCGATGAAGCCGCCAAGGCCGCCAACGTGACCGTCATCAGCGGCGCCAGCAGCGTGCCGGGTCTGTCGTCCGCCGTGTACACGGCAACGAAGCCGAGCTTCGCAGCCGTGCACGCGTTGGAGATCTATCTTTCGCCCGGCAATCATTTCAACCCGGGCGGGGCGACCACGCGCTCCGTCCTCGGTGGAGCCGGTTGCGCGATCCAAATGCGAGAAGCCGGGCAGGCGGCGACGGTGTACGGCTGGCAGGGCCTGCGCCGCCGAAACATCCCAGGGATCGGGCGCCGCTGGTTCGGCTACGTCGATGTGCCGGACCTCGATCTCTTTCCGGCCGCTGACCCGAACTTGCGGACGGTGCGCTTCCAGGCTGGCGTCGAAGTCAGCCTGTTTCATCTCGGCCTGTGGGCGCTGGCTGGCGCCCGGCGCGCCGGCCTGATCTCGGATGTCGCGGCGCTGACGAAACCGCTGATGCGGATCAGGGACGTGCTGTCGTTCCTCGGCTCCGATCGCGGCGGCATGCTGATACGGTTGTCCGGCACGGGCCACGATGGAAAGCCGTTGAAGCTGGATTGGTCGCTTGCAGCTTTGAACGGCGACGGGCCGTTCATCCCGACGATTGCGAGCGTGATATTGGCCAAGCGGCTGGCGCGCGGCATCGATCCGCCGCCCGCCGGAGCCACACCCTGCTTCGGTCTCTTCACGCTGGACGCGTTCATGTCGGAAATCGCGGATCTGCAAATCCACGCGCGGGTGGATACGCCCCGCTAACGCGCCAGGGTCGGCGCCGCGTACGTCCGCGTCGGCAGCGGCCGGCCGCGCTGCACGAACAGCGCACGTTCCACATTGTCCAGGAACAGCCGCGCAGCCGCTTCCCAAGTGTAGTGTTCCGCTTCCTGCCGCACGGCGACGGGATCAAGCGCCAGCGCCGCTAACGCGGCCTGCCGCAGATCGCGCGACAAGATCCCCGACACGCCCTGCCTGACGACATCGAGCGGCCCGGTCACCGGCAGCGCCGCAACCGGAACACCGCAGGCCATCGCCTCCAGCAGGACGATGCCGAACGTCTCGGTCACGCTCGGAAACACGAAGACGTCGGCCGACGCATAAGCTTCGGCGAGCGCGACACCGGTCAGCGCGCCCGTGAACGTAACGTCAGGGAAGCGGCCTTTGAGCATGTCCAGCTGTGGACCGTCTCCCACCACCACTTTTCGGCCGGGCAGGTCCAACGAGAGAAACGCCACGATGTTCTTCTCGACCGCTACGCGGCCGGCGTAGAGGAACACGCGCGCTTCGCCGAAACGGCGCACCGCGCGCGGCCGGAACAGAGTTGTGTCGACGCCTCGCGTCCACGTCATGATGTTGCGAAAGCCGCGCTCGCTGAGGTTCTGCCGCAGGCTGCGCGTCGCCACCATCACGCCGGCGCTCGAATTGTGGAAGTGCCGGAGCAGCGCGTACGTCCACGACGACGGGATCGCGAACTTGGCGGCCAGGTAATCCGGAAACTTGGTGTGGAAGCTGGTCGTAAACGGCAGCCGGCGCCGCCGGCAATACGCACGCGCCATCAAGCCCACCGGACCCTCTGTCGCGATATGGATGGCATCGGGCCGCACGCGGTCGATCGCGCGATCGCACGTCGCCCGGTCAGGCAGCGCCAGCGAGATCTGCGGATAGGTCGGACAAGGCATCGTGCGGAACGCGTCCGGCCCCAGAATTTCCAGGCTCGCGCCCTTCCGCGGCAGCTCGGCAGCCAACTGTTCGTACGTTCGCACCACGCCGTTGACCTGCGGCCGCCAGGCGTCGGTGGCGACCAGGATGCGCATCACGCGGCCGCGAGCTGAGGAGACGGGGTGAGCGCTTCGACGCGCTGGCGCACTTCGTCGTGCCAATTCACCAGCTCCATCTCGCCGTCCATCGTCTCGCGAATGGCCGTGCAGCTCTCCACCCAGTCGCCGGTGTTGAGATAGTGCACACCGTCGATGTCATGAGAGGCCGCGTGGTGGATGTGCCCGCAGATTATGCCGTCAGCGTTCCGGCGGCGCGCTTCATCCGCGAGGTTCTGCTCGAACTCGCCGATGAAGTTGACCGCGGTCTTCACCCGTAGCTTCAAGTAGGCCGACAAAGACCAGTAGCCGAGCCCGAGCCTGCGGCGAATGAAGTTCAGCGGATTGTTGGTCCACAACGCCAGCTCGTAGCCGCGGTCGCCAAGGAACGCCAGCCAACGCGCATAGCGCACCACGACGTCGTACTCGTCGCCATGCATCACCACGTAGCGCTTTCCGGTCGCCGTGATGTGCTCAGTCTGGCGCTCGATTTCGATGCCGCCGAACTGCATGCCGCAATAGTCGCGCAGGCCTTCGTCGTGGTTGCCGGGGATGAACACGACGCGCGTCCCCTTGCGCGCTTTGCGCAGCAGCTTCTGCAGCACGTCGTTATGGGCCTGCGGCCACACGGGGCCACGCTTCACGCGCCAGAAGTCGATGATGTCGCCGACGAGGTAGATCGTCTCGGCGTCATGGTGCTTGAGAAAGTCCAGGAGCATGTTGGCCTGGGCGGATCGTGTGCCCAGATGCACGTCGGAAATGAAGAGCGTCCTGTAGGTCTTAGGCGTGTCTGTCATCGGTCACCTTCCGTCGTTCACGGAGGCCTGCGTTCTGATCAGCTTTCAGCGGATTCTCGTTTCAGGAGTGTGACAGGAGACACCGGCAGGCATCGCCTGCGGCACCGCGTACCCGCGGCGCACCGTTAACCATGCCGTGCCGCGCTTGATCGAGGGGGCGAGCCGGGCTAGCAGTACGCCGATTTCCCGTGAGATTTGAGGACCAGCCCGACATGGCGACGACGCATAAGCTGCTTTTGCTCCCCGGCGACGGTATCGGCCAGGAAACCATGGCCGAGGTGGAGCGCATCATCGCCTTCTTCAATGCCAAGAGTAATGCAGGCAAGTTCGAGATCGAGCGCGACGACGTGGGCGGCACGGCGATCGACAAGCATGGCGTGCCCGTCACCGACGCGGCGATGGCAAAAGCGAAGGCCTCCGCGGCCGTCATCTTCGGCGCCGTCGGTGGCCCGCAGTGGGATAAGGTGCCCTATGCCATCCGCCCCGAAGCCGGCCTCCTGCGCCTGCGCAAAGACCTGGACCTGTTCGCCAATCTTCGCCCGGCCATCTGCTATCCCGCACTCGCCGACGCCTCCTCGCTGAAGCGCGAGATCGTGGAAGGCCTCGACATCCTCATCCTGCGCGAATTGACGGGCGGCACGTACTTCGGCGAGCCGAAGGAAATCGTGACGCTGGAGAACGGCGAAAAGCGCGCCGTGGATTCCACCGTCTACACCACGCGCGAGATCGAGCGCATCGCCAAGGTCGCCTTCGACCTCGCCCGCAAGCGCGGCAACAAGGTCCACTCCGCTGAAAAGCGCAACGTCATGAAGACGGGCGTGCTCTGGAACGAAGTCGTCACCGCCACGCATAAGAGCTATGCGCCGGACGTGCAGCTGGAGCACATCCTGGCCGACAATTGCGCCATGCAGCTCATCCGCAATCCCAAGCAGTTCGACGTGATCGTCACCGACAACCTGTTCGGCGACGTGCTGTCGGACGAGGCGGCGATGATGACCGGCTCGCTCGGCATGCTGCCCTCCGCCTCGCTGGGCGCACCCGACCCCAAGACCGGCAAACGGCTCGCGCTTTATGAGCCGGTACACGGATCAGCGCCGGACATCGCCGGCAAAGGCCTCGCCAACCCGATTGCCACCATCGCCTCGTTCGGCATGGCGCTGCGCTACTCCTGCGACATGGTGCGGGAGGCCGACATCCTGGACAAGGCAATCGCCGATGTCCTGGCCCAGGGCCTGCGCACGGGCGACATCATGCAGCCGAACATGCATCAGGTGGGAACGCGCGACATGGGGTCGGCCATCCTCAAGCAGCTGGAAACTGTGGCCGCGTAGTCCCACTGGGCGGTCTCACGCCTTCATCAGACGCTTTAAGCGTGGGACAACGTGTGAATTAGGCCCCTCCAGCCGTTTTCCGCCTTCCCGGCCGCATGCGATTGTTTCCGGGTACCCCGATTCGCTTGGGGTGCAGTGGCATGCGGTGGGGGTTGTTGCATCATGACGTCGTCGAACGAGCTGCGATCGGGACTTTTGGCCCTGGCCAAACGGTCCATCACAATCGCGCCAGGCTGCAGCAACATCGAAAGCACACGACTCTACCTGGCCCTGCCCTTCATCGGCTTGCTTGGCTACGACTACTCCAACCCGTTCGAGGTCTTTCCGGAGCATCGCCCGCCCGATAACGCCGGCACGCTCTCTAAGGTCGATTTCGCGGTGCTGAGGGACGGGAAGCCGATCATCGCCATGGAATGCCGGCCGGCGGGCAGCGACCTGGGCGATCGGCAGAACTTGAGCGCCTATTTCCGGTCGGTGCAGAGCGTGAAGCTGGCCATCCAGACCAATGGCCTGCTCTATTCGTTCTTCGTCGACAGCGACAATCCCGAGGAGATGGATCTCGAGCCCTTTCTGACGCTCGACCTGGAGACCACAGACTCCGTCGGCATTGCGGACGATGTGCTCGACAGCCTCACGCTGCTGACCAAGACGAACATCGATCTCGACACGCTGGCCGAGGCGGCTCACGTGCAGCTCGTCAAGAAGCGCCTGCGCAGCGCCTTCATGGATGAGGCGGCAGCCCCTTCGTTCGAATTCTGTCAGGTCGCGCTGGAACGCATCGGCCTGCGCAACGTGCGCCCGGACTCGGTGGAACGCTACTACGCGCCCATGGTGAAGGCGGCCTTCGAGGAAAGCCTCGTCATGCCGGTCGTGCAGCGCCTGCGCAGCGAAGGCTCGCTGGGCGACGGGCGCGGGTCTCCGCACATCCTGCACAACCTCGCCCCGAAGATGCAGATCTCCGAGCGGGAGTCGTCCATCCTCAGCTACGTCCGCCGCCGCCTCGCGTTCCTCGTCGAGGACGAGCGGCTGTTCGCAGCCATCGATCACGTGCACGCGAAGGACTATGTCGGCCGCGTCGTCGTCTACTACGAGAAAGAGCGCAAGGGCCGGATGTTCGACTTCATCGCCGGCGGCGACAAGATCGACAAGTACGTCTTCCCCGAGCCCATCGGCGAGATACGCACGCGCACGATCGGTGACATCGATCAGGCCCTCAAGACGATCTTCGTCGCGAGCGTTCGCGAACAGCCGACGAGCATGCATCCCGCAGTGTTCCCGACGCTCCGCCGCGTCGATAGCTTCCGCGGCTAGCCGGGCGGGAGACATCGACCGGCCACTGGGCTAACCTTGGCGGATCGTTTCCCTCCAAGCAGTAGACCCCATGAAATCCGTGCTGATTTACGCCGTCACCGCGCTGGCAGAGATTGCCGGCTGCTTCGCGTTCTGGGCCTGGCTCAGACTGGACAAGAGCGTCTGGTGGCTCGTCCCCGGCATGGCGGCTTTGGCGCTTTTTGCCTGGTTGCTGACACAGATCGACAGTGAGGCTGCCGGGCGCGCCTACGCGGCTTACGGCGGCGTTTATATTGTCGCGTCATTGCTCTGGCTGTGGAGCGTGGAAGGCGTTAGGCCGGACTGCTGGGATATGCTAGGAGCTGCGGCCTGCCTTGCGGGCGCCGCCCTTATCCTATTCGGCCCGCGCACGGCCTGATCCGTCCTCTCGCATCCTCGTTCTGCCATGACCACGAAGACCAAAGCACCTGTGGCTCAATCGGCCGCCCGCCCCGAATGGGCGAAGGCGAAGCGCATCGTCGTCAAGATCGGCTCGGCCTTGCTCGTCGACCGGGCGAGCGGGCGGCTGAAGTCCGAATGGCTCGCCTCGCTGATGGACGACGTGGCGGCGCTGGCCAAGGCCGGCAAGGATGTCGTGCTGGTGTCGTCGGGCGCTATCGCACTTGGCCGCCACACCCTCAAGCTGCCCAAAGGTCCGCTGGAGCTGGAGCAGAGCCAGGCGGCCGCTGCCGTGGGCCAGATTTCGCTCGCCCATGCCTATCAGGAGATGGGTCAGGCGCGCGGCCTGACGGTGGCGCAGGTGCTGCTGACGCTGGGCGACACGGAACAACGCCGCCGCTATCTCAACGCGCGCCACACGGTGCAGCAGTTGCTGAAGCTGAAGACCATTCCTGTGGTGAATGAAAACGACACCGTGGCGACCACCGAGATCCGCTACGGCGACAACGATCGCCTGTCAGCCCGCGTCGCCAGCATGGTGTCGGCCGACTGTCTGGTGCTGCTGTCCGACATCGACGGCCTCTATACGGCCCCGCCCGCATCCAACAAGTCCGCGACGCACATTCCGCTCGTCCGCGCCATCACGCCGGAAATCGAAGCGATGGCAGGGGATGCCGGAACGGAGTTGTCCAAGGGCGGCATGAAGACGAAGGTGGAAGCCGGCCGCATCGCGCTCGCGGCCGGCACCAACATGGTCATCACCACGGGCAAGGTTCTGCACCCCCTGCGCACCATCGCGGAGGGCGGCACCTGCACCTGGTTCCTGGCGCCTTCCGACCCCGTCACCGCCAAGAAGAAGTGGATTGCCGGCCAGCTCGAGCCGCGCGGATCGGTCAGCATCGATGCCGGCGCAGAGAAGGCGTTGGCCGGTGGCAAGAGCCTGCTGCCAGCCGGCGTCAAGGCCGTCACCGGCAACTTCGAGCGCGGCGATGCGGTGATCATTCGGTCATTGGACGGCCGCGAGCTCGGCCGCGGCCTGGCCGCCTACGGCCGCGCCGACGCGGAACGCATCATGGGCAAGCGCAGCGCCCAGATCGCCGAGATCCTCGGCTATGAGGGCCGCGACGAGCTGATCCACCGGGACGATATGGCTGTCGGCCGCAGCGAAGGGCGACCTTGAAGCTGGTCACCGCGATGCGTAGGTTGGGTTGAGCCTTTCGTGGCGGCCCAATGCTTAACGGCCCCCGGCAGGTTGCGATTGGATCACACGACATGAACAAGCCCGAACGTTTCGACAAGGATGATACCGCAAGCGCCATGCGCGAGGTCGGCCGGGCAGCCCGTGCCGCGGCCGCCGAACTGGCGCTCGCACCCGCAGCGACCAAGAACGCTGCATTGCGTGCCGCCGCCGAGACGCTTCGCGCGCGCGCGCCTGACATCCTGGCCGCCAACGCTCAAGACGTCGCGGCCGCCAAAGCCGCCGGCCGGCCGGACTCGTTCGTCGATCGCCTGCTGCTCAACGACAAGCGCATCGAAGGCATTGCCTCCAGCCTGGAAGAGATCGCCGCCCTGGCTGATCCCGTCGGCACGGAGCTGGCACAATGGGAGCGTCCCAACGGCCTGAAGATCTCGCGCGTACGCGTGCCGATCGGCGTGATCGGCATCATCTACGAGAGCCGCCCCAACGTGACGGCCGACGCCGGCGCGCTGGCCTTGAAGGCCGGCAACGCGGCGATCCTGCGCGGCGGCTCTGAGAGCCATCATTCCAGCACCGCCATCCACGCCTGCCTCGTCGCAGGCCTGCGCGCGGCCGAGCTGCCCGAAACCGCGGTCCAGCTTGTCCAAACGACGAGCCGCGAGGCCGTCGGCGAAATGCTGCGCGGTCTCGACGGCAACATCGACGTCATCGTGCCGCGCGGCGGGCGCAGCCTGGTCGAGCGCGTGCAGAACGAGGCGCGCGTTCCGGTGTTCGCGCATCTGGAAGGCATCTGCCATACCTACGTCGATCGCGGGGCCGACCTCGACATCGCCGTGCCGATCGTCGTCAACGCCAAGATGCGGCGCACCGGCGTGTGCGGCGCCACCGAGACGCTGCTTGTCGACAAGGGCGCGCACGAGGATTACCTGACGCCGCTGGTCAAGGCGCTGCTGGACGCCGGCTGCGAAGTGCGCGGCGATGCCGCCGCCCAGGCGGTCGACGCCCGCGTGAAAGCCGCGCGCGACGATGACTACGGCAAGGAGTTCCTCGAACCCATCATCGCCGTGAAGATGGTGGACGGCGTCGACGAGGCGATCGCGCACATCGCGGCGCACGGCTCGCAGCACACGGACGCCATCATTACCGAATGCAACGGCACGGCCGAACGCTTCATCCAACGCGTCGATAGCGCCATCGTTCTGGTCAACGCCTCGACGCAGTTCGCGGACGGGGGCGAGTTCGGCATGGGCGCGGAGATCGGCATCGCCACCGGCAAGCTGCACGCGCGCGGTCCCGTCGGCGTGGAGCAGCTGACGAGCTTCAAGTACGTCGTCCGCGGCACGGGCCAGACGCGGCCCGGTTAGGACATCCCTTGGCCCGTCGCGCTGCCGTCACCATTCGACCGCCGTTGGCCCTTCCCGGCCAGCGCATCGGCGTGATGGGCGGCTCGTTCAATCCACCGCACGACGGTCATCTGATCGTGGCGCGCACCGCGCTCCGCCGCCTGCGTCTCGATCAGCTCTGGTGGCTGGTCACGCCCGGCAATCCTCTCAAGGATCACGATCAGCTCGCCCCGCTCGATCAACGCCTCACCGCCTGCCGCGCGCTGGCAGGCCAAGATCCACGCATGAAGGTGACGGCCTTCGAGGCCGATCTCGACAGCCCGTATACGGCGACGACGCTGGCGTTCCTGCAGCGGCGCTGCCCCGGCGTGGATTTCGTCTGGGTGATGGGCGCCGACAACCTCGCCGGTTTTCATCGCTGGAAGGACTGGCGCCGGATCGCGGCCACCATGCCCATCGCCGTCGTCGACAGGCCCGGCTGGCGCCTTAAAGCCCTCGCCAGCCCCGCCGCCTTGGCCATGCAGGACACGCAAATCGCCGAGGAGTTCGCGTCCACCCTGGCAACGCGGCGTCACCCGCGCTGGCTGTTCCTGACCTCGAAGCTCTCCAGTCTCTCTTCGACCGACATTCGTTCAGGCCGTTGAAAAATATCGGCAATTGCCGCCGCAGAGCTGGCCCTTAATGCCCCGCAGCAAAATCGGTTGCCGGGGAGGGGCGGCGCACTTATCTTTT
This sequence comes from Pseudomonadota bacterium, assembly GCA_021816505.1. GTDB lineage: Bacteria > Pseudomonadota > Alphaproteobacteria > Rhizobiales > Hyphomicrobiaceae > JAKAXS01. Next base: position 4,919 of record JAKAXS010000002.1, on the reverse strand, counting down.
GGCGTGTGCGCAGGTGCTTCAACCCGTCGCACGCTGTCGTGGGGCGTCAGAGGGCGCGGCTACGATGGGATCTGGCCCGGTAACGGGCCGTCGAGGAGGAAGAAGACATCCCGCAATCTATGCGAACCGCACCAGAAGGCGCCCGTATCGGTGCACCTTCGCTTGAGATCCCGGCAGACGGCCGGGACTCGCACGCCCTGCTCAAGGACATCCTTCACTGGCTGGACGAGGCGAAAGCCGAGAAGCTGGTGGCCATCGATCTCAAGGGCAAATCATCCATCGGCGACTTCATGGTCATCGCCACGGGCAACTCCGATCGCCACGTGGGCGCCATCGCCGATCAAGTCCGCCGCAAGCTGAAGGAATCCGGGGTTGACCACGTGCGCGTGGAAGGCACCGAGACATGCGACTGGGTACTCGTCGATATCGGCGACATCATCGTGCACGTATTCCGCGCCGAAGTCCGGGACTTCTACAATCTCGAGAAGATGTGGTCGGCCGAGCGGCCGGCGGATCAGACGGCTCACTAGCGGCCCGCGATCGGTATCGATGTGACGAGGCGCCCGGCATGGCCGGGCGCGAGATAGCCCCATGCGTTTCATCATCGCCGCCGTCGGGCGCCTGAAGGATGGCGGAGAACGCGATCTCTACGCGCGCTACGCAGAACGTTTCGACGCGCAAGGCCGGGCGGTCTCGCTTGGGCCGCTCAAGCTCGCCGAGCTGACGGAATCCCGCGCACAGACCTCAAGTCTCAGAAAGAAAGATGAGGCGGAGCGGCTGCTGAAGGCCTGCGCCGGCGCCGACACGCGCATCGTTCTGCACGAAGGCGGAAAGGGCATGTCGAGCGAGGCGTTCGCCCGCTGGCTGGCCGCACGCCGCGACGGCGGGTGCCAGACCATGGCGTGTCTCATCGGCGGACCGGACGGACATGGCGACGACGTGCTGAGCACCGCGACGTTGCAACTGTCGCTCGGCGCCATGACGATGCCGCATGGCATCGCCCGTGTCGTTCTCGTCGAGCAACTCTATCGCGCAGCCACGATACTTGCGGGGCACCCGTATCATCGCGCGTGATGACTACTCGGCGGCGTCCAGCATCATGACGATTTGATCGGCGTCGGTACGTTCGCCTTCAACGTTGTTCGCGACGATTTCCAACGGCACGTTTGCCGGAGCCGCATCGACCGCAACCTTGCGCACGAACTCAGGATCCATCGTTGATTTCGCCTTAGGCTCCGCCAACTTGACCTGATTGCGCCCGCCCCGCTTCGCCGCGTAGAGCGCAGCGTCGGCCGTCGCGATCAGATCGGCCATCTGCGTCGTGATCGCCGGCATCGACGAGACGCCGATCGAGGCTGAAACGCTCGTTCCGTGGTGGCCGGACAATTCCTGGATGCGGGCGCGAATGGCCTCGGCCTTGATTGCCGCATCGTCGATCGAACAATCGGGCAGGATCACGAGCAGTTCTTCGCCGCCGTAGCGGCAAGCCACGTCGGACTCGCGCAGCGAGCCCAGAATGGCACCTGCCGTCTCGCGCAGCACGGCATCGCCCATGGCATGACCGTGCCCATCATTGAGCTTCTTGAAGTGATCGAGGTCGATCATCAGCAGCGACAGGTTCTTCTTCTCGCGCCCAGCCAACCGCACCAGCCGTTCGAGGCTGTCTTCCATGTAACGGCGATTGTAGAGACCGGTGAGAGGATCGCGCAGCGCCTGGCTGCGCAGCTTTTCGCGCAGCGCGATGTTCGACAGAGCGAGCGACATGCCGTCGGCGATGGCAACGGCGAGCTTGCGGCATTGCTCCAGCCGCGCTTCCGCACCTTCGCCATGCGTCGAGACACACAACAAGCCCAGCAGCTCGCCGCGCGCCGTCATGGGAATGCGTTCGCGAGGCATCTGCCGTTCGCGTCGCGTCCGCGCGTGCATACGCCTCACGGCGGCTCATGCGGAAGATGAGAAGAATGCCGGTAATGCTGGCCAGTCCGGCAAACAGCTGCAGCGACAGCGTAAGCCAGTGATAGCCTTCGCCGCTCTCGCTCTGGCCGGATGCGACTTGCGCCTTGTCCTGCCAGTAGCGTTGCAAGCTATCGCTCACGGCCGCATAGGACTTGTTCGCGGCTCGCTCGTGAAGAAGCGATTGCGCTTTCTCGCGATCGCCGCTCTGCACATTCACGATGACGTCGGCCCATGTCGTCATCAGGCTATTGACGGCGCTTTTCAACGTTTCTTGATGTTCGCGGCCGGGAATTTTGCTCAGGAAACGATCGGCTTTTTCTATCGCTGGGCCGAGCTCAGCCACCGTATTCAAGCCGTCGTAATATCGTTCGAGCGACGGCATCGGTTCTTTGGAGAACACGCCGTCGGTAACGGCAATGTGTGCCTCGCTGACGGCGTGCTGCAGCTTTCGCGCGTCGCGCGTATCGGCACGGACCTCGACGAAGGCGTCGTATCGGCTCTTCGTGAGCGAGGACCCGGCGAATTCCGCCAGCACCGAACCGATGACAATACCCACCAGGCCAAGTGTCAAAGTCTCCAGCCGGATCGGCGCCCGGCCTTCACTCGATAGAAAACGCGTCGTCATGGTGGCGGTGTCCGTGACCTGAGGCTGCTCGTACGTTCCCGGATACTCAGCTCACCGCTCTTTAGATTTGCCTAATTTGATAACAGATATTCTCAATAAGCTGATATCGCTGCTAATTTTTATAGAGAAAATGATCCAGAAGACCGCCTGGCAGAACCCTCCGCGCGAAGGCGGCGACGTAGGTCGGCACTGTCACGTAATAGCGGCGCCTCGGCCGCGCGCTTTCCACGGCGTGCACCAGCTTGGCCGCCACTGCTTCGGGCTGCAGCTTGAAGGCGTTCTTTCCGCCGCGCTCCATGGACGCTAGCCGCCGCAGGTAGTCTTCCCGATGCGGCGAGGCTTCGATGTCGATCTTGGCCCTGAAGTGCGCCAGCGCCGTCTCCACGAAGCGCGTTGCGATCGGCCCCGGCTCGATCAGTGACACGCTGATCCCACTGCCACGCAGTTCCAATCTCAATGCGTCGGTCAGTCCCTCCAGCGCGAACTTCGACGCGCAATAGGCCCCGCGATAGGGCGCAGCCGCGAACCCCAGCACCGAGGAGCACATGACGATACGCCCCGTTCCCACGCGGCGCATGGCAGGCATCACGTGCCGCGTCAGGGCATGGACACCGATGAGATTGACCTGCAGCTGATCGCGGAGCTGATCGGACGTTACATCCTCCACCGCGCCGACCTGCCCGAACCCCGCATTGTTGAAAAGCGCGTCGAGCCGCCCGCCACAGCTCTCCAGCACCGTCGTCGCGCACGCCGCGATGCTCGCATCATCGCGCATCTCCAGCGGCACCGGCACCACGCCGTTTATGGTTCGCAATCGATCCAGGTCGTCAGCCGTCCGCGCTGTGGCGAACACCCGCCAGCCGCGTTGGGCCATGATCCGCGCGGACGCGAGGCCTATGCCGGAGGAGCAGCCGGTGATGAGAATGGTTCGCTGTGTCATGTCTCCGCTTACCCGCTCCCGGCAAAACGCAAAAGCGAAGAACGCGAGGACGAGTTTTCCACCGCCGCGATCCGCCCTTGATGGGGCGGAAGGCGCGAAGTGACTATAGTCACGTAGCCGAGCGACTCGACTCAGGCATGGAGGCTCCGATGGCCAGGACCGTGAAGGTCAGCGAATTCAAAGCGAAATGCCTCAAGCTCTTGGCCGAAGTGGCGGAGACGGGTGAGGAGCTTGTGGTCACGAAGCGCGGCAAGGCACTGGCGCGTGTCGTGCCGGAGCGCAACGCCAAGCCCGCAACCCTTCAGGGGTCCATGAAGGGCCTGATCGAAATTCTCAACACGGACAAGACGCTGCCGCCATCGTGGGAAGACGAAAGCCTCGATCACCGTCTCGACCGCCTTGCCGGCAATCTGACGCCCGGCAAAGCCGAGGCCGAGGGCTGACGCGCCAATGCTGCTGCTCGATACAGACGCGCTGATCTGGTGGCTGCTGGACGACAAGCGCCTGGGCATGCGCTCGCGCTCGCTCATCCGGCTGACCGCACGGGGCAAGCTCGCGATCTCCGTCGCAACGTGGATGGAACTCGGAAACCTGCAGCGCCGTGCCGATATCCGCTTCCGCGAGACCATTCCCGCCATTCGCAAACGCGTCATCGAAGGCGGCGTGGTGGAGCGCGAGGTTACGGGCGCCGTGGCGCTCGACGCCGCCGACCTGACCGAGCTTTCCGCCAATCCTATGGATCGCCTGCTGGCCGCCACCGCGCGCCAGTCGGGCGCGACGCTCGTCACGTCGGACGACCGCATCCTGGCCTGGACGGGCACCCTGGACCGTCTGGATGCCCGTATCTGATTTCTGAACGTCTCCTCAAGGTTCTGCTGCAGAACGCCACAGCAGGCCGCCTTTCACCGTTCGAACGATAGTGCTATCGACCGTCAACTCCATGCAGCAGCGAAGAGACCGATGACGCAGACACCAGACCGCGGCACGCCGCTTCACGACCGCAACCACCTCCGCATCCTAGCCTCGCTGATCTTCGGCTCGCGCTGGCTGCAGGTTCCGCTCTATCTGGGCCTTATCGTGGCCCAGTGCGTCTATGTCTTTCTGTTCCTGAAAGAACTGGTCCACCTCGTCTCGCACGCCACCAGCTTCGGCGAGCAAGAGATCATGCTGCTCGTCCTGGCATTGATCGACGTGGTGATGATTTCCAACCTGCTCGTGATGGTCATTGTCGGCGGCTACGAGACATTCGTGTCGCGCCTCAAGCTGCAAGGACACCCCGATCAGCCCGAGTGGCTCGATCACGTCAATGCCAGCGTGCTCAAGATCAAGCTGGCGATGGCGATCATCGGCATCTCGTCCATCCATCTGTTGAAGACGTTCATCGAGGCCGGAAACCTC
>JAKAXS010000197.1 GCA_021816505.1 Pseudomonadota bacterium | reverse complement strand
CGGAGTCGCCAAGCGCACTATACCGAGTAATACATGTCGTACTCGACCGGATGCGGCGTCATCTCGTAGCGCATGTTCTCGCTCATGCGCAGTTCGATGTAGGCGTCGATCATGTCGTCGTTCATCACGCCGCCGGCCTTCAGGAACTCGCGATCCTTGTCGAGGCTTTCGAGCGCTTCACGCAGAGAGGCGGCCACCGTCGGGATCTTGGCGAGCTCGGCGGGCGGCAGGTCGTACAGGTTCTTGTCCATCGGGTCGCCCGGATGGATCTTGTTGTTGATGCCGTCGAGGCCGGCCATCAGCATCGCCGCGAAGGCGAGGTAGGGGTTGGCGCCGGGATCGGGGAAGCGGATCTCGATGCGCTTCGCCTTGGGGCTCGAAACGTGCGGGATGCGGCACGAGGCCGAGCGGTTGCGCGCCGAGTAGGCGAGCAGCACGGGGGCTTCGTAGCCGGGAACCAGACGCTTGTAGGAGTTCGTCAGCGGGTTCGTGAAGGCGTTGAGGGCCTTCGCGTGCTTGAGGATGCCGCCGATATAGAACAGGCACATTTCCGAGAGATCGGCGTACTTGTTGCCGGCGAACATCGGCTGGCCGCCCTTCCAGATCGACTGGTGCACGTGCATGCCCGAGCCGTTGTCGCCGAAGACGGGCTTCGGCATGAACGTCGCCGTCTTGCCGTAGGCCTGGCAGACGGAGTGCACGACGTACTTATAGATCTGCATGTGATCGGCCATCTGGATCATCGGGCCGAACTTGACGCCCAATTCGTGCTGGGCGGCTGCGACTTCGTGGTGATGCTTTTCGACGGTGACGCCCATCTCGGTCAGAACCGAAAGCATCTCCGAGCGGATGTCCTGGCAGCTGTCGATCGGGGGAACCGGGAAGTAGCCGCCCTTGACGCGCGGACGGTGGCCGAGGTTGCCCATCTCGTAGTCCGTCGACGAGTTGGTCGGCAACTCGGTCGAGTCGACCTTGAAGCCCGTATTGTACATGTCGGTGGAGAACTTCACGTCGTCGAAGATGAAGAACTCGGCTTCCGGGCCGAAGACGATGCTGTCGCCGATGCCCAGCGAGAGCATGTAGGCTTCCGCCTTCTTGGCGATGCCGCGTGGGTCGCGTTCGTAGAGCTGGCCGGTGGACGGCTCGAGAACGTCGCAGAAGATCGCCAGCGTCGTCTGGGCGAAGAACGGATCGATGTGCGCGGACGCCGGGTCCGGCATCAGAAGCATGTCGGAGGCTTCGATCGACTTCCAGCCGGCGATGGAGGAGCCGTCGAAAGCGTAGCCGTCGCTGAAGACGTCGGCGTCGACGGTCGTGACGTCGGCCGTGACGTGCTGCATCTTGCCCTTGGTGTCCGTGAACCGGTAGTCCACGAACTTCACGTCCTTGTCCTTGATGAGCTTCAGGACGTCATTCACAGTCTTCATTTTCTCTCCCCTTCGGCGAGCGACTTGTCATTGAACTGCACGGGCGAAACGCGGTTAGACCGCTGCGGCGCCTGTTTCACCTGTACGGATGCGGATGGCTTCCTCGACCGTAGAAATGAAGATCTTCCCATCTCCAATGCGACCGGTCTTTGCGGCCTTTTGAATGGCCTCGACGGCTTTGTCTAGCATCTCGTCGCCGAGCACGACCTCAAGCTTAACCTTCGGTAGAAAATCGACGACGTATTCGGCGCCGCGATAGAGCTCGGTATGGCCCTTCTGGCGGCCGAAGCCTTTTGCCTCGATTACGGTGATGCCCTGAAGGCCGATCTCCTGCAGCGCTTCTTTGACCTCGTCGAGCTTGAACGGCTTAATGATGGCCTCAATTTTTTTCATGCTCGTGTCGTCCTCCCAAGCGTGGTCGCGCGTCCGGTGACATCATCGGACAGCGCGCAGACGGTTAGCACGGGCCATGCCAGCCAGTAATGATAAATTAAATCGCGACTTTTCAGTTGCTTAGATGAAAAGTGCTCAAAACGGCGGCGGCCAAGCGTTCACCAGCTGCGCGCAACTTGAGCATCCTGCCCAAAAAATGCTCATCCGCAAACTGTTGCGTGCCGTTCAACGATCGCCTTGCTGCGGACTTGCTGCCCAGTGTTGACTGGCCGTCGCGAATGATGGGGGCGAGGCGTGCCGGAACTGGAACTGTTGACCAACGCGGAGATGGCGCACGCCGACCAGCTCGCTGCGGCAAGCGGAATAGCGACCATCGCTTTGATGGAGAACGCCGGTCGCGCGGTGGCGGATGCGGCCGAGGCGATGACGCGCACGCGCGGCGCCGTTGCGGTGCTGTGCGGCCCGGGCAACAACGGTGGTGATGGCTTCGTCGCGGCCCGGCTGTTGAAGCAGCGCGGCTATGTCGTGCGCGTCCATCTGCTGGGGCATCGCACGCAGCTCAAGGGTGACGCGGCCGAGATGGCGGAGCGCTGGGACGGCACCATCGAGCCGCTCGGGCTAGGCCAGGCGAACTTCACCGGCGAGCAACTGATCATCGATGCGCTGCTGGGCGCCGGTCTTTCGCGTGCGCCGGAAGGAAACACGGCGGCCGTCATCGAAGACGCCAATGCCTCCGGGGTGCCTATCCTCTCTGTCGACGTGCCGAGCGGGCTGGACGGGACGACGGGGCTTGCGGCTGGTCCGGTGATACGGGCGACGCGTACCATTACGTTCTTCCGTTGCAAGCCGGGGCATGTGCTGCAGCCCGGCCGCCGGCTGTGCGGAGATGTCTTCGTCGCCGATATCGGCATCCCGAAGTGCGTGCTCAATGAGGTCGGGGTCAAGACCTTCGGTAATCTTCCCGAGCTTTGGCGCGGCGCGCTTCCGGCGCTGCAGAGCACGCATCACAAGTATCATCGCGGGCATGCTGTCGCGATATCGGGCCCGGTCGCGAATACCGGAGCCGTCCGGCTGGCGGCGCGGGCGGCGTTGCGTATCGGCGCGGGGCTCGTCACCATCGCCACGCCGCCGGATGCCCTCATCATCAACGCGACGCATGTCACGGCGATCATGCTGCAGGGGTTCAAGGGGCCGCTGGATCTCGCCGAGATCTTCGGCGATGCGCGCAAGAACGCGGTGCTGATCGGACCCGGTCGCGGCGTCGGTGCGCAAACCCAGACCGAAGCCGCGGCCCTGCTCGCCACGGGGGCATCCGTAGTGCTCGATGCCGATGCGCTCACCTCGTTCGCCGGACAACTCGACCTGCTGGCGGAACTGGTGCGGGCCAAGCCCACGCGTCCGGTGGTGCTGACACCGCACGATGGGGAGTTCGCGCGCCTGTTCCCGGGCGTCGGCGGCTCCAAGCTCGAACGGGCGCGCACGGCCGCGTCGCAGAGCGGGGCCGTGGTGGTGTTGAAGGGGTCCGACACCGTGATCGCGTCGCCGGACGGGCGCGCCGCGATCAATGCTAACGCTCCGCCGACGTTGGCGACGGCCGGCTCCGGCGATGTGCTGGCAGGCTTCGTCCTCGGCCTGCTTGCGCAGCATGTCCCGCCGTTCGAGGCTGCCTGCGCCGCCGTCTGGATGCACGGCGCGGCGGCCAGCGCCTTCGGGCCCGGCCTCATCGCAGAAGATTTGTCCGAACTGCTGCCGGACGTGCTGCGGAAGCTGGGTTGAACACCCGATATCGGCGAAGCCACTTGCCAAATCGGATGCCGTTTGACAAATTGCGGCCTTCGCTCTGCAACTGATAGCGGAAGATCGTTCGTGCGCCAGCCGGCTGCCAATGTCGCCACGCAAGGGGACCGCGAGATATCTCGCGGCCGGCGTCTGGGCTGCGCGTCGCTAGCTGCACTGCTGCTTCTTAGCAGCCCCTGAGCCTGCATGGTTCGGTTCGGCCGAACGCGCTCAGGGGGATCAAGCTGACGCCAGAACACTTCATTTATCTGCCGGCTGCTACAATGCGTGCGCCGGCCCGGAGCCAAGGATCAAAGCGATGACCGCGACACCCCCCAAGGGGCCCGAACAGGGCGCGCCGCATAACAAGCCGAACACCGACCGCGTCTACATTTTCGATACGACACTCCGCGACGGCGAGCAGTGCCCCGGCGCGACGATGACATTCGAGGAGAAGCTGGAAGTTGCCGCCTATCTCGACGAGATGGGTGTCGACATCATCGAGGCGGGCTTCCCGATCGCATCGGATGGCGACTTCGAAGCCGTTGCCGAGATCGCCAAGCGCACGAAGTCGGCAACCGTCGCGGGACTGGCTCGCGCGATCGACAAGGACATCGACCGCGCCGGCGAAGCCGTTCGCCACGCACGGCGCGGACGCATTCACACGTTCGTCTCGACCTCGCCGATCCACCTCGCCCACCAGATGAAGAAAACGGAAGCCGAGGTGCTCGAGATCGTCACCGCGACCGTGAGGCGCGCGCGCAATCTCGTCGAGGATGTCGAATGGTCGGCGATGGACGCCACGCGCACGCCGATCGACTATCTGTGCCAATGCGTCGATGCCGCGATCAAGGCAGGCGCTACGACGATCAACCTCCCCGACACGGTCGGCTACGCCACGCCGGACGAGTATCGCGACATGTTTCGCCAGGTGCGGGAACGGGTCGCGAATTCGGACAAGGCGATCTTCTCCGTGCATTGCCACGACGACTTGGGACTGGCCGTCGCCAACTCGCTCGCGGGCATTGCCGGTGGCGCGCGCCAGGTGGAATGCACGTTGAACGGCATCGGCGAGCGTGCGGGCAACGCGGCGCTGGAAGAGATCGTGATGGCGATCAAGACGCGTGGCGATGCGATGCCGTATCAGACGCGCGTGGAGAGCACGATGCTCACGCGGGCGTCGAAGCTCGTTTCTGCCGTGACGAACTTTCCCGTGCAGTACAACAAGGCGATCGTCGGCCGGAACGCGTTCGCGCACGAAAGCGGCATCCACCAGGACGGCATGCTGAAGCATCAGCAGACGTATGAGATCATGACGCCGGAGTCGGTTGGCGTCGGCAAGACGTCGCTGGTGATGGGCAAGCACTCCGGCCGCAACGCCTTCCGGTCCAAGCTGAAGGAGTTGGGCTACGAGCTCGGCGACAATGCGTTCGAGGATGCGTTCAATCGCTTCAAGGCGCTCGCCGATCGCAAGAAGCACATCTATGACGAGGACATCGAGGCGCTGGCGGACGACAACGTCGCCCATCTCAACGATCGCATCAAAGTGGTGGCGTTGCAGATCGTGGCCGGCACCAACGGTCCGCAATCGGCGACGTTGACGCTCGACATCGACGGCAACCAGCAAACGGTTCACGCCACGGGCAATGGACCGGTCGATGCCACGTTCAACGCGATCAAGATGCTGGTGTCCCATGAGGCAAAGCTCGCCCTCTATCAGGTGCACGCAGTCACCGAGGGCACCGATGCGCAGGCGGAGGTGTCGGTGCGGCTCGAGGAAGAGGGCCGCATGGTGACGGGCAGGGGCGCGGACACCGACACCCTGGTCGCCTCGGCTCGCGCTTACGTTGCGGCCCTGGCGAAGCTGATCGTGCGCCGGCAAAAAACCGCGAAAGCGCACGACGCGGTTTGATCGAGGTAGTTAACGCATTCAGAAATGACAACGCTTGCTCTTTCTTTATACGGATATTAATTACTCCGTAGTGAGATAGATCAATTGTTGGCAACCAATGCTAGAATCCTCGCGGCGAGACACCGCGGTGACTTCGGACCCGTCGCGCCGTCTTCAATGGAGATCCATTGTCGACAGTGCGGTCGGGACCGCGGTCATTGGTCTCGATCTCGACCGGCGGGTCACGCATTGGAGCAGAGGTGCTGAGGCGCTGCTCGGCTGGACCGAGGCGGAGATCCTCGGCGCCCCGCTCGACCGCC
>JAKAXS010000196.1 GCA_021816505.1 Pseudomonadota bacterium | reverse complement strand
GCAGCGCCCTCAAAGAACGCGCCGAGCGAGAAGGCGATAAACAGAAGCTGTAGCCTGCGATCGTTGCTGATCGTGCTGATGCTTCGCTGCAGAACCTCGAAGGCGCCTTTCTCGCTCGTCAGCTGATAGAGAAAGATAACGTTGAGAATGATCCAGCCGATCGGCAGCAGACCGAACGCCGCGCCGTAGCCGGCAGCCGCGGCCGCCATCGACGCCGGCATTCCAAAGCCGGCGATCGCTACGACCAGGGCGGCAACGAGCCCCATCATCGCCGCTATATGCGCGCGAATCTCAAAGATGCCGATGGCACCGAGCAGCACCACCACCGGTATAGCCGCGACAAGCGTTGAGACGATCATATTCCCAAATGGGTCATAGACCTGCGGCCACATAGAGCGCTTCCCCGAGATATCCGAAGTCCGTCCCCAGCAGGGCAGACTTTCTTACCAGTTAGTCCAACTGGTTAGTAAAGTATTCCAGCTACGTCAATCGACGCTTTCGTGCTATGAGCGTTTACTTCTGCCAGGGGCCTGCTCAAAATGTCGACTATGATACGTACTCAAAAGGTTTGCGACGCAATCGTTTCCCATCTGGAAAGGCTGATCCTGGAAGGCGCGTTGCGTCCAGGAGAAAAGCTTGCCGGTGAACGCGAGCTGGCGCAACGGTTCGATGTTTCAAGGCCGTCCTTGCGCGAGGCTATCGAGAAGCTCACGGCGCGGGGGCTGCTGCGCGTCACCCGCTCAGGCACCTACGTGGCGGAGTTCCTGACGCCGATGATGCAGCCACTTGCGAGCCTCATGGCAGGCAACCCTCGCGCCGCGGCCGACTACTTCGAGTTCCGTCAGGGCGTGGAATCGCAAGCGGCCCGCATCGCGGCCCTGAACGCCACGAGTGTCGACAAGCAGACGATCAGCGCCCGCGTCAAGCACCTGCGCGACATGCAGAAGGAAGGCGACCCGGAGCGCGAGACCCTCGCCGACGTGGATTTCCATCTGGCCATTTACGAGGCCGGCCACAACGTCGTGATGCTGCACGTCATGCGCGCACTGGGCGACCTGTTGCGCAACAATATCTTCTATAGCCGTAGGGCGCTGTATGAACGCGCCGGCGTGCGCGAGAAGCTACTGGAACAGCATATCGCCATCGCCGACGCCGTGATGGCCGGAGACGCGGAGGCGGCGGCGAAAGCCGCTGGAAGTCACATCGCCTACACTCACGGCCAGGTCCAGGATATTCAGCGCGACAACAAGCGCCTGGAGGTGTCGCTGCTGAGGGTCGGCCGCAGCGACTTGTTGGCCGACTGAGACGTCACCATCTGACGGTTTCGGAGCCGTTCCACCGCATGACAATAGAATTTCAGCGCATTGCGCCTGGCGCAAACCTCCTCGATGAGGATGACGTCTTGCCGACGCTGCGGCTGTGGCGGCAGCAGGGTCTGCGCACCGTTCTCGTTACGCTGGTCGGCGTCGAAGGGGGCGCACCGCGCCAGCCTGGCGCGCAGATGGCGGTGGCTGAAGACGGCCGTTACGTCGGCTATCTTTCAGGGGGCTGCCTTGAGCAGGCCGTGGCGCTCGAAGCGCAGGACGTTGCAGCCAAAGGGATCAACCGGCTCGTTCGCTACGGCAGGGGCTCGCCCTACTTCGACATCAAGCTGCCGTGCGGCAGCGGCCTTGATCTCTACTTCGATCAATCGCTCGAAGACGCTGCGCTGCAAACCGTTCTTGATAATCGTGCCGCGCGGCGCGCCACGGTTCTAGAGACGGACCTCGACGCAGGCGCGAGCGCAGTCTCACAGCTTGCGGGTGCGGTACCGCTGAGTTGCCGCGAGGGCGGGGTCTTCAAGCGCGTCTATCCGGTGCCTATCCGGTTGGCACTCATCGGAAACGGACCCGCAGTTTCCGGCATTTCGACGCTTGCGCGGCATGCGGGTCTGGACGTTATCGTGTGGTCCAGCGACGACGCGATCCGGGCGCACCTGATGGCATTGGGTGTCGAGCTCAAGACCGGCGATATCGGCCTTCAGGACGTGATTCAGACGCTCGATCAAGCAAGTGCGGCGGTACTGGTGTTCCATGACCACGACGTCGAGCCGGCCATTGCCAAGCAACTGCTCGAAACGCCAGCGTTCTACCTGGGCATCCTCGGCAATCGTGCCGTGCATCGTGCACGCTGCGAGCAACTGGTCGCGATGGGCGTCGAGCAGACGCAGATAGAGCGCCTGCACGCGCCCGTGGGGTCGATTGCGAACGCAAAAAGCAAGGCGACGTTTGCGTTTGGCGTTCTGACAGAGATGCTGTCGGCCGCTCGCGCCTGTAATCTCATCTCCTGATATTCCTGGGTCGCGATTGCGCGGATTCCGCGTCCGTGCGCAAACCATTTGACCGACGAACGCAACTGGTCTAATTTTCTGACCAACAAAAAAGATGGTCGGGAAGTGAAATGCCGGGAACAACTCAACGCATCAGTACGACGATGACCTGAGCGGCGCTGCTCTGCGCCGTTCCGGAACTGGTGTTGCGGGCAACTCATCACTTCTCAGCAAATATCGTTCGCGCGCTTCCGGCGGGAGTTCGCGGACGGATCGTGTTTGGACCCTCAGTCTGCCGTCAGTTGCGGCGGGGCGGGGCCAACTGCGCAAACGGGGAGTGATATGGTCAAGAATACGTTTTCTGAGGTTTCGGCTGACGTGCCGACGACGGGGGAAGTGGACGGAGTCGGTCGCCGCACCGTCATTCGCGCGATCGCCATGTCGGGGTGTTGCTTGGCGGCGAGCGGATTGATTTCTGCCTCTCCGGCAATTGCCCAGGCCAAGAAGGTCAAGCCGGAACCGGGCCAGCGTTTCGCGCATATGGCGGGTGACAAGGAGGGGCAGCTTGTCGTTCCGGACGATGTGAAGCTGGGCAAGCCGTTGTTGGCTTATCCCATGGACGCAACGACGACACAGGTCCACGGCTCGCGCGCAAACCTCCTCATCTTGATGCGACTGAACGAGACCGACCTCGAGGAGACGATGAAGCCGCATGCTGCGAGCGGCATCGTGGCCTACTCCGGTATCTGCACCCACGAGGGCTGCCCGATCTCCGGAGAGCACGAAAACCCCCGCATGGCGCTGTGCAATTGTCACGGTTCGACCTTCGACCTCGGTGCCAACGGCAAGGTCATAGCCGGTCCTGCGACGCGCAGGCTCGCGATGCTGCCGGTCGCCATCACCGACGGCACTCTAGTCGTCGCGGGCAAGCTCAACGGCCCCATCGGACCACCCGCATAACGAGAAGCACGGTTCATCGTGCCTGAGACGAACCCATAGAACACAATCAGGGAGTGAGACTATGAACTTGCGAATGTCCGCGACGGCGCTTGCGCTGCTCGCAGCAACGGCTGCGCAAGCCGCCGACTACAAACCGGTTACCGAAGATCGCATGAAGAAGCCGGAGGCGGAGAACTGGCTGCTGACGAAAGGCAACTACGAAGGCTGGAGCTATACGCCTCTCAATCAAATCACGACCGATAACGTCGCAAAATTGCGGCCTGTCTGGTCGGCGGCGACGGGTGTGAACTCCGGCCACGAGGCTCCGGCCGTCGTCAATGGCGACTACATGTTCGTGGCGACGCCGCACAATCAGGTGATCGCCTTCGACGCCAAGACCGGCAAGCAGCTGTGGAAATTCGTTCGCGAAGTGCCGGAAGGCATGGGTGCCCTGCACCGCACGAACCGCGGCGTCGCTCTCTGGGGCGACAAGGTCTACGTCGGTAGCATCGACTGCATGTTGATCGCGCTCGAGGCCAAGACGGGCAAGCTCGTCTGAGAATCTCAGGTCTGCGATTGGGAAACCAAGAGCGCTTACATCACGTCGGCACCGCTGGCTGTGAAAGGCAAGATCATCATCGGCCCGTCCGGCGGTGAGTTCGGCGTGCGCGGCTACATCAAGGCCTTCGACGCCGAAACCGGCAAGGAAGCTTGGACGACGTATTCGATCCCTGCTCCCGGCGAACCAGGCAGCGAGACCTGGCCGAAGGACGGCAAATGGAAAGATGCCTGGAAGAACGGCGGCGGCACCATGTGGATGCCGGGCAACTATGATCCCAAGAACGACGTGATCTACTGGGGCGTCGGCAACGGTGCACCGTGGATCGCCGATCAACGTCCTGGCGACAACCTGTTCGTGGCATCGAGCCTCGCCATCAATCCCGACACCGGCAAAATCGTCGGACATTTCCAGTATCACTGGAATGACGGTTGGGACTGGGCAGCCATGAACGCTCCGACCCTCGTCGACTACACCAAGGACGGCAAGAAGGTCCAAGGCCTCGTCAGCGCGCAGCGCAACGGTGTGCTGTATTGGCTTGAACGCGACGACAAGGGCAAGATCACGTTCGATCAGGCCGAGAAGTACGTCTACAACAACGTCTTCAAAAGCATCGACCCGAAGACGGGCCGCCCGACCTACAACGAGGACGCGATCCCCGGTACCGGCAAGGCGGCGACCTACTGCCCGACGCTCTGGGGCGGCAAGGACTGGCCGTTCGAAGCCTACAGCCCGAAGTCGGGAATGCTGTACATCCCGTTCAACGACAACCACTGCAGCACGCTCGAAGGCCTCATTCAGCCGATTCAACCCGGCGTGTGGTCGGCCGGCGTCGACATCAACAAGCTGAACATCCAGCTGCGCGACGGCTGGAAGCACATCGGCGGCATCCAGGCCTGGAGCGTCGACGATCGCAAGAAGGTCTGGGAGAACACGTTCCCGCACTCCTGGAACTGGGGTTCGATCATGACCACGGCTGGTGGCATCATCTTCGCAGGTGGCACCAACGACCGCATGTTCCGCGCTTACGACGAGAAGACCGGCAAGATGCTTTGGGAGTTCCCGACGCCGTCGGGCATCATCTCGCCGCCGAGTTCCTTCTCCATCGACGGCAAGCAGTATATCGCCGTCGTATCGGGTTGGGGTGTGGACGCTGCCTGGGTTCAGGGCAAAATGCATGACCTCGCCGGCTGGGAAAAAGTCGTTCCCGAAGGCGGCAGCGTTTGGGTCTTCGCCTTGCCCGACGACAAATAAGACGCGGGAATAACGCTTCTCACGTTTGCCACGCAAAATCGGAGGGAGACGGCACGCCGCCTCCCTCTTTTTAAGTCGAGCGATATAGCCGATAAGACATATCGAATGGGTGCCAGCTGGCAGCTCAAGACCATGAAGGAGAAGAGTATGCGGTTAACGAAGATCGGACTATTGGCGGCGGCATTGATGTCTCTGGCTACGCCTGCCGTCGCCGAACCTAAACTTCAGTGGGAACTTGGCGGTCTCAAAGACCCGGAAAGCGCGGTTGTCGATGAGGACGCGGGTCTGATCTACGTCTCGAACATCAACGGAGCACCGGCGCAAAAGGACGGTAATGGCACGATTGCTCAAGTCTCTCTCGACGGGAAGCTGATCAAGCTCGATTGGATCACCGGCCTTTATGCACCCTTGGGGCTGACGCTGCACAAGGGCCGGCTCTATGCGGCAGATATCGATCAGCTCGTGGAGATCGATGTCAAAGCGGGGAAGGTGACGAACCGCTACCCCGCGCAGGGCGCCAAGTTCCTGAACGACGTTGCGGCAGGTCCAGACGGAATGATTTACGTCACGGACATGCTGACCGACACGATCTGGCGATTAGACGGCGGTAAGTTCGAGGCTTGGCTGCAAAGCGCGAACCTGTTGTTTCCGAATGGGCTGACCGTTCACGACGGCAAGATCTACGTTGCCGCATGGGGCAAGATCGACGGCGACAACTTCGCGACGTCCGTTCCAGGTCACGTGCTGGAGGTCTCGCTTGCCGAC
>JAKAXS010000195.1 GCA_021816505.1 Pseudomonadota bacterium | reverse complement strand
CAATTGTACGTTGGGATTCCAGCCACCGGACACCGCCAGCAGGTCGCAATCGACCGACATCGTTTGCCCGCCGGCCGTATCGATCTCGACGCCGCGCACTCTTTTCGAACCGATCGTGTTGCGAACGACTGCGGCCGAAAACAACGTCGCGCCCACCGCCTCTGCCGCGCGAGTCGCGACGGCAGACTTCGTTCGCCGCGAGTCGACGATCGCGACGACCTTCACGCCTGATGCTGCCAGGTCGTTCACGGTCTTGAGCGCATCGTCGTTGTTGGTGAAGACGACCGCCTTCCGCCCCGGGGCCACGCCGTAGCGATTGATGTAGGTCCGCACAGCGCCTGCAAGCATCACGCCGGGTCTGTCGTTGCCGCCGAATACCAGCGGCCGCTCGGTTGCGCCGGCGGCGACCAGTGACCGCCTGGCGACGATGCGCCAGAGGCGTTGCCGAGGCATTTTGGC
This sequence comes from Pseudomonadota bacterium, assembly GCA_021816505.1. Lineage (GTDB taxonomy): Bacteria > Pseudomonadota > Alphaproteobacteria > Rhizobiales > Hyphomicrobiaceae > JAKAXS01. The sequence continues at coordinate 5,396 of JAKAXS010000195.1, read as the reverse complement.
GTCGGCGCGCGGCAGATGATCCGCCACGCGTTCGACCGCTCCGAAGGTCTGATCGTCGTAGCAGCCGAACACCGTCGTTCGCTTCAATACTTTGACGTTCGGCGCGTGCTTGAGATGCTCCTCCATCGCCGCGACCCATTTGATCGCGTGCGTGTCATCGATCGTTGCCGCATCGTCGATGGCGCGACCGCCGAGTGCGGCGCCCTCGTCCACCAGGATGACGCGTGCGTTGGATTGTGATGCGGCCACCGCAGCGGCAATGCCTGCCGGTCCCCCGCCAACGATCAACACATCGCAATGCGCGGTCACCTTCTCGTAATGGTCGGGATCCGCTTCGTCGGCGGCGCGCCCGAGGCCTGCCGCGCGGCGGATTGCGGGTTCGTACAGCTTCTCCCACAGTGCCGCCGGCCACATGAATGTCTTGTAGTAGAATCCGGCCACGAAGACCGACGAGAGCAGCGAGTTCACCGACAGCAGATCGTACTGGAGCGACGGCCACCTGTTCTGGCTGTTGGCCTCCAGCCCTTCGAACAGCTCCACCATGGTGGCGCGGGTATTGGGTTCGCGATAGGCGCCCTTGCGCAGTTCGACGAGGGCATTGGGTTCCTCGGAGCCGGCGCTGACAATACCGCGCGGCCGATGATACTTGAACGAGCGGCCGGTCAGAACGACACCATTGGCCAACAGTGCCGACGCCAGCGTGTCGCCCGGGTGCCCGCGGTAACGCTTGCCGTCGAACGAAAACGATATTGCGCGACTGCGGTCGACGAGGCCGCCTGTGCCGGTTCGATTCATCTGCATGGCCGTCACGCGACCTCTCTGTTCTCGTGAACACGACGCGCCGCGACATCGCGCGCGAGTTCGACACCGACGATGGTGTGCGTTGCGACGACGCGTGTGACGACAAGCCAGGCGTGGCAACCCGCGGAATGGTACCAAAGCTCGCGATGCGCGCCGGCGGGATTGGCCCGGATGAACACGTAGTTCGTGAATTGCGTCATCGCGTCCGGCGCGCTGGCGTCAGGCCGGCGCACGGTGGCGTCGCCGTGGTAGACGAACTCATCGAGACTTCTCTCTCCGCAACAAGGGCAGGTGATGCGCATGAAGGATGCTCCGTCTGTCAGTGAAGATTGGGATGAGGGCCCATGCCCTTCTCATCGATGGCGTGCCCCGTCGTGAAGCGATCCAGACGGTAGACCCGCGCAAGGGGGTGCGGTTCGTCGCGTGAAATCAAGTGCGCGAAGCAGAGTCCCGATGCGGGCGTCGCCTTGAAGCCGCCGTAGCACCAGCCGCCGTTGAAATAGAGGCCCGCAATGTCGGTGCGGTCGATGATGGGGCTTCCGTCCATGGACATGTCCATGATGCCACCCCAAGATCGCAGGATGCGCACGCGGCCGAGGCGCGGCATCAGCGCCATCCCGCCCTCGCATACATCCTCGATGACCGGCAGGTTGCCGCGCTGCGCGTAGCTGTTGTAGCCGTCCAGGTCGCCGCCGAAGACGAGGCCGCCCTTGTCCGACTGGCTGATGTAGAAGTGACCCGCGCCGAATGTCACGACTCCGTCGATCACCGGCTTCAGTCCTTCCGTTACGAACGCCTGCAGCACGTGGCTTTCGATCGGCATGTGACGGCCGGCCAACGCCATGACCCGTGACGAGTTGCCGGCGACTGCCACGCCGACCTTTCGCGACGCGATAAACCCGCGCGTCGTCTCGACGCCCGTGACCGCCCCGTTCTGGATGCGGAAGCCCGTCACTTCGCAGTTCTGTATGATGTCGACGCCGTGAGAATCCGCCGCGCGCGCATAGCCCCAAGCGACAGCGTCGTGCCGCACGGTGCCACCGCGGCGTTGCAGCAAGCCGCCATGAATCGGAAACCGTCCGTTGTCGAAGTCGAGGAACGGATACATGCGCCGGACGGCCTCGCGGTCCAGGAGTTCGGCGTCGACGCCATGAATCCGCATGGCATTGCCGCGCCGGGCGAATGCGTCGCGTTGGGCATCGGAATGACAGAGGTTCAGGACGCCACGCTGGCTCACCATCGCGTTGTAGTTGATGTCCTGCTCCAGGTTCTCCCAGAGCTTCATCGACATCTCGTAGAACGGAATGTTGCCGGGGAGCATATAGTTGGAACGCACGATCGTTGTGTTGCGCCCGACGTTACCGCCGCCGATCCAACCCTTCTCCAGCACGGCGACGCGCGCTTCGCCGAACTTCTTCGCCAGGTAGTAGGCTGTCGCCAGACCGTGGCCCCCGCCGCCGATGACGACGATGTCGTATGCGGTCTTCGGCGCGGCATCGCGCCAGGTCGGCCGCCAGCCCGTATGGCCGCGCAAGGACTCTCGCAAGACAGAGAAGAGGGAATAGCTCTGCATCGAACGGCGCTCCTTTGTCGCTTGCGACAGACCTAGAGCCGGCGCCGTACTTACGCTATATAAGTATGACTTATAGTTGCTGAGGACCCGATGACCGACCTTCCCGTGGATCTGCGCGCGCTCGAAATCTTTCTCGCCGTCTGCGAAACGGGCTCGATGTCCTCAGCGGCGCGTCATCTCAAACTGACCCAGCCTGCGGTTTCTCAAGCCGTCGCGGAGCTCGAACGCAAGACGGGAGCCGAACTGTTCGATCGCAATGTCCGGCCCTTGGCTGTGACGGTTGCAGGCGGCGTCCTCAGACAGAGGGCAAGCGTGCTGATCACCGAGGCGCGCGAAATTCCGGCGCTGCTGCGGGATACCAAGCACGGAAAGGTCCCGTCGCTGCGTGTCGGCCTCGTCGACTCCCTCAGTCGCGTGCTTTCGGTTCCGCTTGCGACCTACCTAAGCTCGAAGGCGAACGAAGTCGCAATCTTGTCCGGACTGACGGCGACCCATGCCAGCGATCTGCTGACGCGACGGCTCGACATCTTCCTGGGCGTGGACGATCTGGAGGACGTCAACGGGCTGGAACGATGGGAAATCGCTACCGAACCGTATCTGTTGCTGCTTCCCTCCGGGGTCCGGCGGCCCGATACGCTCGCCAAACTCAAGGCGCTTGCCGACAGCCGGCCGTTCATTCGTTTCAGCGCACGGTCACAGACGGGCGTGCAGATCGACCGGCATCTTCGGCGATTGAACATCGAGGCGCCGCGAACGCTGGAGTTCGACAGTCCTCACGCCGTCGCAGCCAGCGTGGCCATGGGTGACGGCTTCGCGATCACGACACCGCTCTGCATCGCGGAGGCGAAGGTGACGAAGGGCAGTTGCGTCACGGCGCCGTTGCCGGGACCGGCATTCAACCGAACGCTCACGCTGGTGGCGCGACATCGCGAACTCGGAAGCATCCCGAGGGATTTGTGCGCGGTGGCGAAAGGCGTCCTGCAAACGCGCAGATCTCAATAGCCTCAATCGGTCGGCGCTTGCGGACTGATGCGCGAAATCATGACGGATTGGGCGTCCCTGCCGCACGCAACGGCCAATTGCAGGATCAGAGTGATCAGCGTGTCCGAGCCTGCTGCATAGATGCGCGTATTGATTGGAGAGCACGGAAGGATGATGCCGAGGCGGGAGAGAGCGGCGATGATCGAAGGAAAGGTATGGAGGCTATCGATCGGCAGATCGCCTAGCGCGGAAACAAACCACACGCTGTCGGGACTTGTTTCCGCATAGACGACGATGACACGTCCATGAATGTCATGCCCGCTCTCCTCGAAGAGCTGAAGGATTGCTGCTGCGGCGTCGCCCTCGGCAATGAAGACATGCTGCAGGGCGTTCGGATCGACGATGAAGTTCCCCTCAGTTTGCGCTGCCTGGGGGATCAATAACGGGCCAAGTAGGTCATCGCGTTGCACCATTGGCAACCGCCTGTCGCGAGATGAGAGACGCGCGAAGAAAACTGCGAGGCCGCTGGTATTGCTTCGATGCCATCGCCGCCGTCGATCGCGCCGTTCCACCCCGGTTGTTGAACCGACGGCAAGCGCTCGGCACCGCCAATCGCTTCTCGTTACCGATGATCGCAAAATCATCGCTAGTGTCAATAATTTTGCTCTGCAGGAAACCTCTTCTGTTCTACACTTCTGATAAATATCACACTTTCTCCTCAGTCACATTTATTGCTTCTTAGTTGACCGGAGAGTTGTTTAGGTTTACGAGTCTGAAGCATTCAGATCGCCAATTGCGAGGCTTCGATGTGTGGAATTGTTGGACTGTTCCTGAAGGACAAGTCTCTTGAGCCGAAGTTAGGTGCGCTGACCTCGGACATGCTTGGAACGATGTGCGACCGCGGCCCCGACAGCGCAGGGTTCGCGATCTACGGCGACAGCGTGAGCGGCAAAGCAAAGGTCACGCTTCAGTCGCCGAAACCAGCAAGCGACTTCGCCGCACTCGGCGAAGAGATCTCCAAAGGCATCGGCGCAGACGTCAGCGTGACGCTGAAGGACACGCATGCGGTCGTCATCGTGCCCGAGAGCAAGGTCGACGCCGTCAAGGCTATCATTCGCGCCTCGCGTCCGACGATCCGCATCATGGGCGTCGGCACGTCGATCGAGATCTACAAGGAGGTCGGTTATCCGACCGAGGTTTCGAAGCGCTTCGCGCTCGCCGAGATGTCCGGCTCCCATGCCATCGGCCACACCCGCATGGCGACGGAAAGTGCTGTGACGACGATGGGCTCGCACCCCTTCTCCACCGGCTTCGACCAGTGCCTGGTGCACAACGGCTCGCTGTCGAACCACAACAACCTGCGCCGCCAGCTGATCCACGACGGCATGACGTTCGAGACCCAGAACGACACCGAAGTCGGCGCGGCCTACATCACCTGGCGCATGAACCAGGGCATGAACCTGGGCGAAGCTCTGACCAAGAGCCTGGATGACCTCGACGGTTTCTTCACGTTCGTCGTCGGCACCAAGAACGGGTTCGGCGTCCTGCGCGACCCGATCGCGTGCAAGCCTGCCGTGATGGCCGAGACGGACAAGTACGTTGCCTTCGGTTCGGAGTATCGCGCGCTCGTCAATCTGCCGGGAATCGAACAAGCCAAGGTCTGGGAACCGGAACCCGCGACTGTCTACTTCTGGGAGAGATAACGCCATGGAACGCGCGAATATTCACTCCGTCGATCTTACGAAGACGACGTTGCGAGAATTCAATCACGCTCTGCACCAGCTCAAGCCGAATACCAGCGATGCAACGTGGGATGTTCTCAACGCCCGCGGCTTCCACGCCGTCGCCGTCGGCGTCGATGCACCGATCCACATCAACGTGCGCGGCAGCGTCGGCTACTACTGCGCCGGCATGAACAAGCAAGCGGACATCACCATTCATGGCTCGGCCGGCCCTGGTGTCGCCGAGAACATGATGTCGGGCAGCGTCCGCATCACGGGCGATGCCAGCCAGTACGCCGGTGCCACCGGCCGCGGCGGCC
>JAKAXS010000194.1 GCA_021816505.1 Pseudomonadota bacterium | reverse complement strand
TGTCGATGGCGCGTGTGGCCACTGACTGTCACCTTCTTCTCAGTGCGCCATATCGCGGGAGCTGACAGCAAGGTGCTCAAGACGCGCTCTCGCGCGTCTGGGCGTCGCCGGCAGCCCCGTTGGGCGTACCCTCAGTCATGCGAAGAAGCGGGACAAGTCATCCGCCATCGTTGGCACCAAGAGACTACGATCAAGGAAGAGGTTCCTCATCTCGCAGCTAGTTTCAGCGATCAGAAGACAGCCATGGCATGCTGCGCCGTGGGTGGCTCGATCTCCGCTCCTATCATCCGGTTCATGATCGGCACACACCGGGTCGTTGGAGCAAATCCGCAAGCGGTCCAAAGCGCTATTGAGGATGTATGCAAATCTCGGAGATGTCGCGACAAGACCCCCGAGGGTGCCCTGCGCGCCGGCGCTCGCGGTATAAATAAGTATCCCACAGCGGTCGATCTCACCGCCGCCTCGCGTGCTGGACAGCGCGTAGACTCGTTCCTTCAGCGAACTTGCTGGGTAGCCGCAATCGAGGGCGATCTCGGCCATCAATGCGTGAGATATACTGTGAAGAAGTACGTAGGCGGTTCCAGGGTACGCCGGCGCCTTGCCAGCGAAACGCTTTTGCCAGTGTCCGTATCCAGCCAATAGCTTTTCATTGCGCACGGCCGTAGCCACATTTTGAAGCCATTCGGCAATCGCGGCGGCATCAAAATGGATGAAAATGCCTTCCCCAAACTGCTCGATTGCGGGCAACCAGTCCGCATCACGCGATATGGGCGCGCCACGAACGCTCAACTGAATATCTTCGATGTCCCCATCAGAACCCGTGGGCGCCGCCTCAAAGCGTGTGAAGCCGTAGAGGCATGACACCTCCCTCAGGCGATGCACCGCGACCAGGTTCTTGATTCCGGATAGGTCGATCCCAGCGTTAGGGTCTGCCCAAGCATCTCGCGGGAGGGTCTGTGCGTAGAGCTTTGCGGTCGGATGGTTAGCGCCGATCTCAGAACGGCCACTGGCAAACGTATCGAACTCGGATAGCTTTGGCGAACGCGTGGCGTCTGTTTTTGCGCCCTCACGAATGCGCTGAAGCCGATCGAAAATGTCGCCGTCCGAATAAGGACCCAGAGACGCCGATACCTTTGGATTGAATTTCTTAGCTTGAACAACATCCTGGACTGTTTGCACGCCGGCCAGATCACCCGATAGCTCATCGACAAGCTGGCTGAGCTCGTCCTCCTCGGTGGGGAGCGAAATCACCGTGTGAACCTGCGGGAAATAAGTGTTCGTCGCGGTTCGCGTCAGCAACTTGAGATTATCCCCGCACCCTTCAGGGTCCCGGTCGAGCAGCCACGGGCGCTCGCCGCGGCATTTGCCGAGACGCCCTGGCTGGAAGGTGTCCTGGAGGGACAATCTACGACCGCATCCACACACGATACTGGTATCGGCGGGGTCCGCGCTGGTTCCCTTTTCCTCCACCCACATCGGCTCGTGGCATGCCCCCGCACCATGAACGACCCAGCGCCAGTCGATGTCTTGAAGATGCCCCTTGTCGCATGCGCATACGAAACGGATCGGCGTCACATCGCTCTTCCGGCCGTCATCGTATTGGAACCTTCGACGGCCCTTGCTGTCGAGGTCTTGCCAACGAACCAACCGCCGACGCCGCGTCGTTTTGGCGCCCGAGGTGTTGGTTTCCACCTGCTCGCAGATGAACCACGTCGGAAAGATCGGCGCAGCGACACCACGGGGCACACCGTCCCTTGAATCAACCGATGTCGGCGGTGTTCTCAAGGTCAGACTGGCTGCCGGATCAAGGCGCCCTTGCTCCTTCAGAATCTGCTCAAGGCGCATCGTCAAACGCGGCTCAGGAAGGGTCGTGAAGGCGTTGCCCTTCATGTCCCACTGCTCAAGTCCGCCGACCACGACGGATCGAGTTGGCAGGTCGATCATCGCCCCCGGACCGAAGGTCGAAATCAACTGGCTGAGGCGCTGAGCATTCTTGGTCATGCGAGATCATCCGCGTTCGCGATCGTGTTTCCATGAGGATCCCTGACCTTCAGGGTGACGTTGGGTTCCACGTCGCGCATGGAACGGCCCGCCACAAAGCGGCGGTGGGGTTCCGCCAAGTTGCCGATCTCAGGTTCGAGCGGCATGTGCAGTAGCCGATGCGGACTCTTTTTCTTGGCGTAGGCAAACGCATTGCCGCCCGCCACCTGCTCATCGGAAGTTTCAATCCAGGCGTCCAAGATATCGTCGATCAGCTTTGATAGAGCCGCGTGACCGCCAGCAATCATCCGCTCCGGCGCGCGATCGACGATCGAGTCTCGGACCAAGTTGCGGATCCCGACATTGTTCTTCAGTTCATTGACGGCAACATCCGGGGTGAGCGCGCCATCCACGTGACGCGCCGCGGCGACCACGACCGCAGCCAAGGCGCGATCCAGAGCCCGAGCCGCCCAAGGCGTGACGCTCGTTGCTTCAACGGCGCGATAGAAGGTGCGGTGGAATTGTTCGAATTGCTCGAAGTGCATCCGGTCGCGTGGCTTGTGGAGGTTTAGAACCGCCAGCACCAGGCCCGGCCTGGAGTGGTCACGGCCGACCCGGCTGGTCGCCTGGATATATTCCGCGGCTGTCTTGGGCTGGCCCTGTACGACCATGAGTCCGAGGCGCGTGATGTCGAGACCAACCGAGATCATGTTGGTTGCAAGGGCCACATCGACGGTTTCGGCATCCCGACCAAAGATCGCCTCCAGACGCTGCTTCGCCTTCGCAACCTCATCGGTCGAGACGCGAGACGTGAGTTCCATCGGTTCCTTGATGGCTCGATCCGCGAACGGTGTATCGGCAGGGTCGACCCGGCGGCGTTGGGCACCGTAACGAGCGGCGCGATCACGCACTTCATCCTCGACGATCCGACGTGCGCCGCCCAACTCGCGCAGCGCATTGAAATAGCAAAGCGCCGTCATGTACGGATCGGCTGGATTTCGTGCCTTGGCATCAGCGGGGATATTCGCGTCGTACGCCGCCTGCGCGGCGGCGACGAGCGTCGTCAGAGACCGTAGGAAGACGAGCTTCGGGCCACGACCTTGCGCCGCGATGCCGAGATAGAGCCGGGCAGGATTGGTCGTTGACGGCACCGTGCGCGCGAAGAAGCTGTCGACGCGATCGATGCCAGGCGGCGGAAAAATGCTGGTGGTGTTGCGATCAAACAGAGCAGCGATTTGATCGGCCGCCCGTCTGACGGTGGCGGTCGATGCCACGATCTTCGGACGAACCCGGTTCTCGCCAGCACCTCGCGAGGCAAGCTGATCAATCGCCGCTTCATACAGACCCGCGACCGTTCCCAGTGGCCCCGCGATAAGGTGCAGCTCATCCTGGATGATGAGGTCGGGCGGATCGAGCGACCAGCCGTTACCCAAGGGCCGGCCTTCCCCTGGCTCAGCCGCGCCGTAAAAGCCGACGCCATCTTCAAAGCGGTCAACGTGTCCGAAGAAAGCGCCGGTCTCGCCAACCCAAGGCAGCGCGGCGAACTTGTCCACTGTGGCGATAAGAAACGCCGGCAGGCGCCGGTAGATCGGCTCATCGACCGTAAGCACCGGCAGCGGTCGATTCCTGCTGAACTCGCAGCCGGTGTTGGCGCAGCGAATTTCCAGATTGGTCGGCGCATGCTCATTCGGCGTGCAGGAAAAAGACGACGGCGTGAACTCCGCTCCACACCAAGGACAGGCCTTGAGCGGCGCCGGCGCGCGCTTGTCACGCCCGTTGCGATACCGTCGAATTCGACCAACGGCAGTGGTTTCGTCAGACTTTCCTTTGCCGCCGAGCTTGTTTGGCGATGCGTCGGAGCCGACCCACAGACCGATCTCGATTGGCCAGTCACCGAGCATTCGCCGGGCGCGCTCATCAACATTCTTGGGGTCGGTGCGCATAAGCTCCAGTGCGCAGACGACACCAGCGGCGCGGGCGAGCTGGTCGAGCGTAAGCAGGCGCAGTGTGTATCGCATGATGACGGCGACGCCGGCGCCGAGCACGCCTGATCCGCCCAGTCGCCTGTGGGCAATCACCAACGCCGCGAGGCCGAGATAAGCTTCGGTTTTGCCGCCGCCCGTTGGGAAAAACAGCAGGTCCGCCGCCTCACGATCAACATGCGTTCGGTCGATCAAGCCGGCCATATTGAGCAGCACAAAGGCGAGCTGGAACGGCCGCCATTGCGGTTCGTCGAGAGCGCTCGGATCGCCGGTCGCGCCGGCGACACGACGGCGTGCGGCCATGGAAACGGAGAGATTCATGAAGCGGAACGCCGTGCGGGCCTTCGCGTCCGTTGCGAGGATCTCGATACCCGTCGCAATCCGTTTCTTCGCTGTTTCCATCTCGGCAATAAGGCGTTCGCCGGTCTCGCGGCGGCGCGTGGGAAGACCTGCGAGTTTCTTACGCTCCGCGTCGATCCACATCCCATAGAGGACGGGCAGATCGGCCAATCCGGCGCGAAGTCCGGCGCCATCGCCCTCGGCCAACTGCGCGAGCGCTTCCATCCCGAACGTGACATGCACCTTGAATTCAGCGTCCTCGTTCGGCGCAACGCGCTCGACCTCCGCCGATGGCAGCGGATCGGTCCACACCCGCGTCACACCGCTGACGCGGTCTTCAGAAGTGTTCCATCCAGCGGCCGCGTTTCGTCCGACGGCCCATTCGCGCATGTCGCGATAGTGCAGATCGGCGATTCGCAGGTCCCAATCCTGGGTACGATAACCGGACAGGTCGCGGCGCGGACGGAATCCCGATTCGCAAACAAGTTCGAGTCGCGCCTGAAACGCGTAGCTGACGTCGGCATAAAAGCGATGAACCGTGGCACGGCGATTGACGAGGAAAACAGTGAGGGCGCGGACGCGCTCAGTCTTGCCGTCCGGCGTCGTGTAGCTGAACAGACGTGAGTGTGTTTCCAACACCAGGCCGCCGCCTCGGCGTTGTTCGGCGGCGCTCTCCGGCACGACGATTGGGCCACCGCGGCCATCCTTGACGGGAAGAGCTACGACGCGGTCTTTCGGGGTCCGAACCCAATCGACCATGGGCCGCTCGGTTCGCTTCGGCTTGCCATCCTCACCGAGCTCCTCGGGCAGAGGCTCGGGCAGAAGGATCGCTTCAGGCAATGGCGGTTCGGTCCGATAGTCGCCCCAGGAAACACGCGCTTCGATCGACGTGACATCCGGATCGAGCAACACAGTCAGTCCGACAGACGACGGAAGAAAGCGCCGACGGGCATTCGGGGCTTCCGGCTCCTCGTTGTCGGTCGCGGCGCCGCCAACGCCATCGGCATCCGGCTCCTCGACGTCGATTTCCATTTCTTCCTGGGCGGACGGATCGTTCTCGTCATCATCTCCGTCGAGGGCGAGCGAATCCTCCGCAGGCGCGAGAAATCCGGCTAGATACCAGCGTGCCGGGCTTTCGTTCAGCCGCTCGCTCGCAAGATCGGTGTCCTGCGGCCCCGGCCCGATCAGGTCACGACGAAAGACGTCTACGATGTGGGCGCGAATATCGACCGAGTTTGTCATGACCGCCCAAGCCCCTCTGAAATAAACATTTCTCCAAGGACCTTCTCGAGCCACTTGGTGGTGTACGCCAATTTCAGGGTCTCTTTCGGTCGATGCCCGGCGTCGTCGAGAAGCGCTTCCAGAGCGATCAGCCGATCCTTGAGCCCAAGCCGAACGCCGAAACGCATACTGGCCTTGTCAGGCCCACAGAGGACCCAAGCATCGCTGCGCGTCAGCGCGTGCGCCCACAAAGATCGCTCGCCCACGTCCAGCGCGATGTCGGGCGCTCGAACGGCTACGACGGCGCGCTGCGCATCCCCCACGGGATGGACCGCCTTGAGCGTTGTCACCAGTAGAG
>JAKAXS010000001.1 GCA_021816505.1 Pseudomonadota bacterium | reverse complement strand
GATCTGGTCGGCTGAGGAGACGCGAGATGAGCCGCCAAGAACGCTACCAGCCCTACGACTTCGCCAACCGTCGCCACATCGGGCCCTCGCCCGAAGAGATGGACGAGATGCTGCGTGTCGTCGGCGCGAAAGACCTCGATGCGCTGATCGATGAAACGGTGCCGGCCGGTATTCGCCAGAAGGAACCGCTCCAGTTCGGCAAGGCACGCTCGGAGCGCGGTGCACTCGACAAGCTGCGCGAGACGGCAAACAAGAACCGCGTGCTGACGTCGCTGATCGGCCAGGGCTACCACGGCACGATCATGCCGCCGGCGATCCAGCGTAACATTCTGGAGAACCCTGCCTGGTACACCGCCTACACGCCGTATCAACCTGAGATCAGCCAGGGACGGCTCGAAGCGCTGCTGAACTTCCAGACGCTCGTGACCGATCTCACAGGCCTGGACGTCGCCAACGCGTCCCTGCTGGACGAGGCGACCGCAGCCGCCGAAGCCATGACGCTCGCCAGGCGCGTCGCGAAATCGAAGGCGAACGCCTTCTTCGTCGACGACCGCTGCCTGCCGCAGACGATCGCCGTGCTCAAGACACGCGCAGAGCCGCTCGGCATCGACATCGTCGTCGCCGACGCTTTGACCGAGTTGCAGCCCGACGCAGTGTTCGGCGCCATCTTCCAGTATCCCGGCATCAACGGCCGCTTCCACGACTTCACCGACATCATCGCCAAGCTTCACGACGCCAAGGCCATCGCCGTCATAGCCGCCGATCCGATGGCGCTGACTCTGTTGAAGCCACCCGGGGAAATGGGCGCCGACATCGCCGTCGGCTCGATGCAGCGTTTCGGCATGCCGATGGGCTGCGGCGGCCCGCACGCCGGCTACATCGCCGTTGCCGACGCCTACAAGCGCTCGATCCCGGGACGGCTCGTCGGCGTCTCGGTCGATGCGCGCGGCAACCGCGCCTATCGTCTGGCCCTGCAGACGCGCGAGCAGCACATCCGGCGCGAAACAGCGACCTCGAACATCTGCACGGCGCAGGTGCTGCCCGCCGTGATCGCCGCGATGTACGCGGTGTTCCACGGGCCGAAAGGCCTGAAAGCGATTGCGGAGCGGATTCACCGCAAGGCCGCGCGCCTGGCGGATGGGCTGGCATCCCTCGGCTTCAAGCTGACGCCGGATGCATTCTTCGACACGATCACCGTCGACGTCGGCCCCTACCAGGGCCTGATCATGAAGAACGCCGTCGACAACGGCGTCAACCTGCGCAGGGTCGGCGCGAACCGTATCGGCATCACCGTGGACGAACGCACGCGGCCCGAAACGTTGGAAGCCGTGTGGCGCGCGTTCGGCGGATATGACCTCGTCTACAAGGATGACTATCCCGAGTATCGGTTGCCGAGCGCGCTCTTGCGCACCTCCGCCTACCTCACGCATCCCGTCTTCCACATGAACCGTGCCGAGAGCGAGATGACGCGCTACATGCGCCGCCTCGCCGATCGCGACCTGGCGCTCGATCGCGCAATGATCCCGCTCGGCTCATGCACGATGAAGCTCAACGCCACGGCGGAGATGCTGCCCATCACCTGGCCCGAGTTCTCAAGTATCCATCCCTTCGCGCCCGCCGACCAAATGCAAGGCTACGCGGAGATGATCACGGATCTGTCCGACAAGCTGTGCCGCATCACCGGTTACGACGCGATCTCGATGCAGCCCAACTCCGGCGCGCAGGGCGAGTATGCGGGGCTGCTCGTCATCCGCGCCTATCACGCCAGCCGTGGCGAAACCCATCGCGACATCTGCCTCATTCCCTCGTCCGCGCACGGCACCAACCCCGCCTCGGCCAGCATGTGCGGCATGAAGGTGGTCGTCGTCGGCGTCGACACGTCGGGCAACATCGACGTTGCAGACTTCCGCGCCAAGGCGGAGCTGCACGCAGCCAACCTCGCGGCTGCCATGATCACGTATCCCTCGACGCACGGCGTGTTCGAAGAAACCGTACGCGAAATCTGCGACATCACACATGCACACGGCGGGCAAGTCTACCTCGACGGCGCCAACCTGAACGCCCTCGTCGGATTGGCTCGCCCCGGCGACATCGGCTCCGACGTCAGCCATCTCAACCTGCACAAGACGTTCTGCATTCCGCACGGCGGCGGCGGCCCCGGCATGGGACCGATCGGCGTCAAGGCGCACCTGGCGCCCTTCCTTCCCGGCCACCCTGAGACCGACGGGCGTCAACTCACCGTGTCGGCAGCGCCCAACGGTTCCGCGTCGATCCTCGCCATCTCGTGGAGCTATTGCCTGATGATGGGCGGCGAGGGGCTGACGCAGGCGACACGCGTCGCGATTCTGAACGCCAACTACATCTCCAAGCGGCTCGAAGGGGCCTACAGCGTGCTCTACAAGGGCCGCCATGGCCGCGTGGCACACGAATGCATCGTTGACACGCGCCCGTTGAACGAGACGGCCGGCGTCACGGTGGACGACGTCGCCAAGCGCCTCATCGACTGCGGCTTCCACCCACCGACGATGAGCTGGCCCGTCGCCGGCACGTTGATGATCGAGCCGACCGAATCTGAAACGAAAGCCGAGCTCGATCGCTTCTGCGACGCGATGCTGGCCATTCGCGAGGAAGCCCGTGCCATCGAGGACGGCCGCGCCGACAGGAAGAACAACCCGCTGAAGAACGCGCCGCACACGGTTGAGGATTTGATCGGCGCATGGGACCGCCCCTACTCGCGCGAGGCCGCCTGCTTCCCCGCCGGCGCCTTCCGCGTCGACAAGTACTGGCCCCCCGTCAACCGCGTCGACAATGTCTGGGGCGACCGCAACCTCTCGTGCACCTGCCCGCCGATCGAAGCCTACGCCAAGCCGGAAGCGGCGGAGTGATCGATCTCCCTCTCCCCGTCCTTACGGGGAGAGGGCTGGGGTGAGGGGCAGCTTCCGCACACCGCAATGGATTGATAAGGGAGCACCCAAGAACCTGCCCCTCATCCTAACCTTCTCCCGCGCGCGGGGAGAAGGAACCAAACACCGCAGTCGCTAGCTCACCAGGTTCAAATCGCTGTGGAACTCGTTGCCCTGCTTGGTCGCGGCGATCACGCCGGCGCGGATGACGAAGTCGCCGAAGTGCTCGCCCTCGGTGCGTTCCTTGGCATAGCGCGCGATCAGCGGGTCGAGTAACGCCAGGATCTTCGCCCGATCCACATCCTGCGCATAGAGCTTGTTCAGCCGCGAGCCATCGAACGCCGCGCCGAGATACAGATTGTAGATTCCCGGCGTGCGCCCGACGAAGCCGATCTCGGCCAGGTAGGGTCGCCCGCAGCCGTTGGGGCATCCGGTCATCCGCACCACGATCTCGTCGTCGCGCAAGCCGGCCTTCTCGGTCAGCTTCTCGATATCGGTGATCAGCCCCGGAAGGAAGCGCTCGCTCTCCGCCAGTGCCAGCCCGCACGTCGGCAGCGATACGCACGCCATCGACGACCGCCGCATGCCGGAAGAGGTCGCGATGCTCACGCCATGCTCTTTCAGCAAGGCTTCGATCTTCGGCTTGTTCTTCGGCGCGATGTTGGTGAGGATCAGGTTCTGGTTCGACGTCAGAACGAACTCGCAAATGCCCTGTTCGGCCAGCTTGCGGTAGGCCGTTTTTGCCGTCTCGCCCGGAACGTCCTTGATACGGCCGTTCTCGATGAAGAGCGTCAAGTGCCACTTCTTGTCGTGGCCCTGCCGCCAGCCGATCACGTCACCGGTCGACTTGAAGGTATACGGCCGCGTCGCGCCGAACGGCTTGCCGAGACGCTTCTCCACTTCCGCCTTGAACGCTTCGACGCCGCGATCTTCCATCGTGTATTTCAGCCGCGCGCGCTTGCGCAGATTGCGGTTGCCCCAGTCGCGCTGCGTCGTCATCACGGCCTCGGCGACCGGGATGGCATCCTCCGGCGCCACGAAGCCCAGCACGTCGGCAGTGCGCGGGAACGTGTCCAGCTCGCCGTGCGTCATGCCCATGCCGCCACCGACAGTCACGTTCCAGCCGACGAACTCGCCCTTCTCTTCTATGGCGATGAAGCCGAGGTCGTGCGCGAAGATGTCGACGTCGTTGTCCGGCGGCACGGCAATGACGATCTTGAATTTGCGCGGCAGGTAATGAACGCCATAGATGGGCTCCTCGCCCACCTCCGCCTTGCGAGTCGCGTCCGTCACCTTCTCGCCGTCGAGCCAGATCTCGTGGTAGGCACCCGTGCGCGGCAGCAGATGATCGCTCACACCCTTTGCGAGGTCGTAGGCTTTGCCGTGAGCCTTCGACAAGAACGGGTTGGCAGCCGACATCACGTTGCGGTTCACGTCGCCGCACGCGGCGATGGTGTCGAGGCACGTCGCGTTGATCGCCTGCATCGTGCGCTTCAAATTCGACTTGATGACGCCGTGATACTGGAACGTCGCCCGCGTCGTCAGGCGCAGCGTGTTGTTGGCATAGGTCGACGCGATGTCGTCAAGCGCGATCCACTGCTTCGGCGTCACGAGACCGCCCGGGATGCGCAGGCGGATCATGAAGCTGAACGCCTTTTCCAGCTTCTTCTTCGCGCGCTCCCCACGCAGGTCGCGATCGTCCTGCATGTAGGAGCCGTGGAACTTCAGGAGCTGCGTGTCGTCTTCCGCGATCGCGCCCGTCACAACCTCCGACAGCCCGTCGAGGATCGTGCCGCGCAGCTGATGGCTGTCTTCCTTGATGTGCTCGTTCTTGGAGCGATTGTCTGCTGTCATTGGTGATGCCCGATATGTGCCGTTTCCCTCTCCCCGTCCTTCACGGGGAGAGGGTTAGGGTGAGGGGCAGCGTCTCGCGCCGACACAAGCGGCTGCCCCTCACCCCGGCCCTCTCCCCGCGCGCGGGGAGAGGGAGAGTGATCAATATACGTCCCGTTGGTAGCGACCTGCCTTTGCCAGTTCCTTCAGCTTGGCGCGTCCCGCTTCCTCGTCGCCCTTGGCGGTCTCGGCGAGGATCTTGACCAGCGTCGCATCGACGTCCTTGGCCATGCCCTTCTCGTCACCGCAGACGTAGAGATGCGCACCGTCCTCGATCCACTTCTGCAGATCGGCACGCTGCTGCCAGAGGCGATGCTGCACGTAGATCTTCTCCGGCTGATCGCGCGAGAACGCCACGTCGATGCGCGACAGGTTCTTGGCTGCAAGGAAGTCCTGCCACTCGAGCTGGTACAGGAAGTCGTACGTGAAATTGCGTTCGCCGAAGAACAACCAGCTTTCGCCCGTCGCGCCGGCCTCCGCGCGCTGCTCGATGAACCCGCGATACGGCGCGATGCCCGTGCCGGCGCCGATCATGACGATCTTGCGATTGCCGTCCTCGGGCAGCCGGAAATGACGGTTCGGCTTCACGTAGATGCGCGCCGTGTCGCCCGGCTTGCGGCGGTCTGCGAAGTATGTCGACGTAACACCCTTGCGCTTCACGTCGCCGCGATTCCAACGCACGGCACCGATCGTCAGGTGTGCCTCTCCGGGATGCGCGGCCGGGCTCGACGCCACGGAGTAGAGCCGCCCAGGCAAAGGCCGCAACAGCTTCACGAGCTGATCCGGCTGCAGCTTCTCGCGATGATCGACGAACAGATCGACCAGCTGCCGATCCTCCGCGTAGGCGGTGAAGGCATCGCCCTGCGAAATCTTCTCGACGTCGGCACGGCCGGTCAGCTTCGCGTACGCGGCGACCGCAGGGCGCGTCAACGCCGTGATGTCGAACTCGTTGGTGAGCTTCTGCGCCAACCCCGTATCACCACTGAGACCAACGGCGTCGAGCAATTCGGCCACGACCGCGGGATCGTTGTCCGGCAGAACGCCGATCGCGTCGCCGGGATTGTAGACGAACGCCGGATTGTCGAACGCCAGCTCGACGTGCCACGTCTCGCGCGACGAGCCCGTACCGTTGAGATTGACCAGCGCCGAGATCTCCGCCTGCAGCGGGTTCTCAGCCGTGAACTCCGGCTCGCTCGGATCCAAATCCGGGATCGCGCCTTTGAAGTCGACGTGAACGACGGTGTTCGAGCCTGCCGGCGCATCGGCCGGAGCGAGCTTGGCCAGGGTCTTCTCGGTCCAGTCCGCCGCCTGCTTGGCGAAGTCCAGATCGAGATCCTGCCGGTCGAAGCCGCGTTTGCCGCCCAGCGCTTCGAGCCGCTCATCGATGAGGCGGCCCGTCATGCAGAAGTTCACGTAGGACGTGTCGCCCAGCGCGAGTACGGCAAACGTCACGCCGTCCAGCTTGGGAGCGGCATCGCTCATCAGCGCCTTGTAGAAATCGTCCGCGCGCTGCGGGGGATCGCCCTCGCCCCACGTCGCGGCGTAGATCAGCAGATGCTTCGTCTTGGTCAGCACGGACACGTCGACGTCGGCCATGTCGAAGACCTTGGCGTCGAAGTTATGCTTCTGCGCGATCTTCTTGGCCTTCAGCGCCAGGCTCTCGCAGTTGCCGGATTCGCTGGCGTAGAGGATCGTCATCGGCACGCGCGCACGCGGCGGCGCTGCCGGCTGGGCACCCGCCTGCGCCTGCGCGGCATCGAGACCGGCCAGGAAGCCTGACAGCCAAGACCGCTGCAGCGGCGTAGAGCGCGCCACCAGTTCGTTCAGAAGGTTGATGTCTTCCACCGTGAACGGGGCGTTCTTCGGCAGGAAGGGGACCGCGGCCACGCGTGCCTCCATTGCATCCAATAAGTTGTATGAGACGCTACCGGCCGAAGCCTTCGCAACTCGCGAGCCAGTACCGCAGGATCAGGGCGCCGTCCATCATACTAGGAAATGAGAAACGAACCCTTCCGGCCAGTGAAGGAATGGCCAGCCCGACAGGCTTGCAGCGTATATAGGATTTGAGAACAGTTTTCTATGCTTCAGCCGGTCGCGGCGCCACAAAGCAAAACCATTCTCTTTGAGGCGCGAGTTTCCGCATGTCCTTCCGTGGCAATGCGCAAACCTGGGGCGCTGACCTAACAGTCAGCCGGACGTGCGAACCGCCGCCGACTTCGGCCGGCAGCAACGGGTGGGGCGGAGGCGAGATCGGACAACCCCGGAAGCGCTGACGATTTCGTGAGGACCAATTGATTTGCTCAAGTTGGCACCGCGTGGTTCTTATAGTTCCAACGCGGTACGGGACTTGACAAGCGATCCCCGATCCGCAGAACTGCGGTGGTCAAGAAGAACTGGCTACTTCAGTTTGGGGGACCCTCGGCGGGGTCTTTCGAGTGGGAAGGCAGCTTGCCGAAAAATCTAGGAGGAAGTTATGAAGGTTTGGATGAAGCCCCAGGTCCGTGAGCAGGAAGTTGGCCTCGAGGTCACGAGCTACCTGCCGGCCGAGATCGACGTCATCTAAAGACGGTCGAATCTCACACATTGTGAGCTGGATTGGCGCGGCGGTCGATAACTCGGCCGCCGTCGTCGTTTGCGGCGTCGGCGGCCGCCTTGCAAAGCTGTTTTACACATGATGATTCGAGTTTTGGGGTCCGCCGCGGGAGGTGGATTTCCCCAATGGAATTGCAACTGCCGGAACTGCGCCGACGTCCGCGCGGGCAAGCCCGGCTTTAAGGCACGCACACAGTCTTCGCTCGCGGTTAGTGCCGACGGCACGAACTGGGTGCTGTTGAACGCGTCGCCAGACCTGCGCCAGCAAATTAACGAAACCCCGCAGTTGGGTTCCGCCGCCAGCGGCGCGTTGCGCAACTCCCCGATCAAGGCCGCCGTCGTCACCAATGGCGACGTCGATCATGTCACGGGCTTGATCAACCTGCGCGAGGCGCAACCGTTCTCGGTTTACGGCTCCAAGCGCGTCATGGACACGCTGGCCGCCAACTCCATATTCAACGTGCTGGCCGGTGGCGTTGTCGCCCGCCACGATCTGCCGATGAATCAGCCGATCGCGATCGAAGGTCCGGACGGGCCGACCGGCATCACCATCGAAGCCTTCGATGTGCCGGGCAAGGTGGCGCTCTACCTCGAAGACGCCTCCAAAGGCGGCAACTTCGGCAGCAAGTCAGGCGACACGATCGGGCTCAAGGTTTCGGCGCCAGCAACCGGGAAGGCGTTCTTCTATGTCCCCGGCTGCGCTGAACTCGACCCCCCGTTACGTCAACGTTTACAAGGTGCTCCGCTCGTATTTTTCGACGGGACGCTCTACACTGACGACGAAATGCTGCAGCAGGGCCTGATGCCGAAGACCGGCGCACGCATGGGCCACATCAGTATTTCGGGGCCCGAAGGATCGATCGCGGCCTTCAAGGACTTAGATGTAGCGAAGAAGATCTACGTACATATCAACAATTCGAACCCCGTCCTGAACGACAACTCGCCGGAACGTAAGGCAACCGAACAAGCGGGCTGGGACGTCGGTTACGATGGGATGGAGGTACGCCTATGAGCGAGCGCCGATCTGTTACGCAGGCGATGGAAACGAAGGCCGCCAACGCGCCGATGCTTGGCATCCAGGAGTTCGAAGCCGCGATCCGCGCGGTCGGCGCCGAGCGCTACCACGACAAGCATCCGTTTCATAAGCTGCTGCACGGCGGCAAGCTGAACAAGGGGCAGGTCCAGGCCTGGGCCCTCAATCGCTATTGCTACCAGTCGGCCGTGCCGCGCAAAGACGGCGCCCTGATCAGCCGTGCGCAGGATCGCGAGCTGCGTAGCGAATGGGTGCACCGCATTCTCGATCACGACGGCTTCGGAGATGAAGAAGGCGGCATCGAGCGCTGGCTCGTGCTGACCGATGGTCTGGGCCTCGATCGCGACTATGTGCAATCGATGAAGGGCGCGCTGCCTGCCACGCGCTTTGCCGTCGAAGCCTACGTGAACTTCGTGCGCGAGCAGCCGCTGACGGTCGCCGTCGCCTCTTCGCTGACGGAGCTGTTTGCGCCCAAGATCCACAAAGAGCGCATTTCGGGCATGCTCGAAAACTACGACTTCATCAACGACGACGTCATGGCCTACTTCAAGCGCCGGCTCGTTCAGGCGCCGCGCGATAGCGAATTCGCGCTACAGTACGTGCTCGTCAACGCGAAGAACCGCGACGAGCAGGACGCTTGCGTGGAAGCCGTTCGCTTCAAGTGCAACGTTCTCTGGGTCCAGCTCGACGCGCTGCATCACGCCTACTTCGAGCCGGGCAATATCCCGCCGGGCGCTTTCCGGCCGGAGGCCGTTTGATGGCCGAAACCAAACCACGCACGCGCACGATCGTCGACGCATCATCCGTGTTGCGCATGCCCCCGCACATCAAGCTTCGCCATGAGGCCGGCCGGGGGCGCTGGATCATCCTGGGACCGGAGCGTGTTTTCGAGCCGGACGAGCCAGCTGTCGCAGTGTTGAAGCGATGTGATGGGGTCCGCAGTGTTACGGACATCGTAGAAGAACTATCTAAGGAGTACGACGCACCCGCCGCCGAGATTCAATCCGACGTTATCGGAATGTTTCAAGAATTGGCGGATAAGGGTGTGGTGGTCGCCGCGACGTAGCGGCAGGGAGAAGAAGCCGTCGGCGCGGCCTGAACCGATTTACGGAGCGGTGACGAGATGAACGATCTGACACCCGTCCAGACGCAGGAAGCCCAAACGGCTGCCGAGGCGTGCGGTCGTGCGCCCGTCGGCCTGCTGGCGGAACTGACGCACAAGTGCCCGTTGCAGTGTCCCTACTGCTCCAATCCGGTGGAGCTGGAGCGCGCCAACACGGAGCTGACCACGGCCGAGTGGCAGAGCGTCATGCGCCAGGCCGCCGACCTGGGCGTGCTGCAGATCCATCTGTCCGGCGGCGAACCGACCGCGCGCCGCGATCTGGAAGATATCGTTCAGGTGGCGTCCGAGGTGGGGCTCTACACGAACCTCATCACCGCCGGCGTACTGCTGACCAAAGAGCGTCTGGCGAAGCTGAAGGATTTGGGCCTCGATCACGTCCAGCTGTCCATCCAGGACGTGGACGACGCGAACGCTGAACGCATCTCTGCGTACAAGGGTGGCCTACAGAAAAAGCGCGATGTCGGCCGCTGGGTCAAAGAGCTCGACATGCCTTTGACGGTGAACGCGCCGCTGCATCGCGCGAACATCGAAAACCTCCCCAACATCATCGACTTTGCCGTCGAACTTGGCGCCGGCCGCATCGAAGTCGCCCACGTGCAGTACTACGCCTGGGCGCTCAAGAACCGCTCCGCGCTGATGCCGTCGCGGGCGCAGGTCATCAAGACCGCCCACATCGTCGAAGAAGCGAAGGAGCGCCTCAAGGGCATCATGACGTTCGACTTCGTCGTGCCCGACTACTACGCCAAGACGCCGAAGCCCTGCATGGGCGGTTGGGGTCGCGGCATCATGAACGTCACGCCGTCGGGGCGCGTCCTGCCCTGTCACGCCGCCGAGACCCTTCCCGGTCTGGAGTTCGACAACGTCCGCGACAAGACGCTGCGCGAGATCTGGATCAACGGCCAGGCGTTCCAGAAGTATCGCGGATTCGAGTGGATGCAGGATCCCTGCAAGACCTGTCCGAAACGCGAGTTCGATTTCGGCGGCTGCCGCTGCCAGGCGTTCGCGATGACGGGAGACGCCACGAACGTCGACCCGGCTTGCTCACTCTCGCCGATCCACCAAGACTTCGTGCAGATCGCCGAGGAAGCATCCAAGCAAGAGGCACCGGCGTTCGTCTATCGGCGCATGGCGCCGGTCAAGGCGAAGGCGCCGGCGGAGGCGTAAAAGCCAAGCGCACCAATCTGCTTTTCTCGTGCGCTGCGACGCACAATGAGCCGGTGCGTCAATTCACGCCACGTTCAGACGGAAAAACCCAAGATGCGCACGCATGGCATCGCTGCTATGCTTCGTCGTCGTTCGACGAAGTACCTCGGGAGGTAAAACCATGTTGAAGTGGGCACTGGCAGTTGGCGCTGCGCTGGTTCTTCCAGCCGTCGCATCTGCCCAAGATGCAGAAAAGGGCAAGGCGGTGTTCAACACCTCCTGCAAGGCTTGCCATGACGCAGGCGAAGGCGGCGGCAAAGTTGGCCCCGGATTGAAGGGCATCGTGGGCATCAAAGCCGGCGTGCATCATCCGGAATACAAGTATTCGCAGCCGATGAAGGACAGCGGTCTGACGTGGGACGAAGCCACGCTAGACAAGTATCTCTCCGATTGGGCGAAGAAGCTCGTGCCCGGAACGTTGATGAACTTCCCTGGTGTCAAGGACGAGACGAAGCGCAAAGACCTCATCGCTTATCTGAAGGCCACCGGCGGCTAGTACGCGTTGGTTTCAAGCAGATGAAAAGTTGGCCAGGTACGTCGGGTACCTGGCCTTTTTCTTTCAGTGTTCGTCACCGAACGGCTCGACACCGGATCGTTCGATGCGCGACAGGTGCCACGACACACTACGGCCGGCGATCACCAGATCGGGCGCGATCTCCGCCAGCGGCACCAGAACGAAAGCACGCTCCAGCGTACGCGGATGCGGCACCACGAGATCGGGCTCTGCAATCGCCTGATCCCGAAACCAGATAACGTCGAGATCGATGATGCGCGGACCCCAGCGCACCTCGCGCACACGTTTCAACTCCGCCTCGACAGCCTGGCAGCGTTCCAGCAGCTCGCGCCCCGACAGCTCCGTACGCACTGTGATGCACGTATTCACGAACCAGTCCTGCTCCGTGTTGCCCCACGGCGGCGTGCGATAGTCGCTGGATCGCGCGGCGAGTTCGACGGCACCGTCGCTCGTCAGGATCTCGATCGCATGCGCGATGTTCCCCGCCTTGTCGCCGATGTTGGAGCCAAGGGAGATGACGGCGTCGAAACTGTCGGCACCCGACGGGGCCATGCTGCGATCCGATCAATCGTATTTGACGTACGCAAACCGCATGTCGGACTCCGGCGTGCCCTCCAGCGCGTTGTCTTCCTTGCCCGGCTGCCAGTGCACCACATCTTCGATCTTCTTGGCGAGTGCCAGATCCTTGCCCGTGATGCCCTTCGCCGAATGCGTCATCAGCCGTACCTCGACCCAGGCATAGGACGCGGTGATGTCGGGGTGGTGCCAGGCCGCTTCAGCCAGATGACCGACGGTGTTGATCACCATCAGCGTCCCCTTCCAGCTTGCCGTCTTGTAGGTACGGCGAATCCAGCCGTCCTCAAGCTTCCAGTTCGGCAGGTTGGCCTTGAGCCAGCTTTCGACGTCTTCCGGCGTCATCGGTTGTTCTCGGGGGGTGCTCATATTGCTCTCTCCTGGCGTTCGTGGACATTATGGGCCTTGCCCGAGCGCAGCTCTCCGGCGCATGTCATCACATATGCCGGACCGGCCGCACGAAGGAAAGCCTGAGACTTATGTCGACACTCGAGACGAAACCGGCCATCCGCGTTATCGCCCCTGCGCGCCTGCATTTGGGTTTCCTAGACCTTAACGGCGGCCTCGGCCGCAAGTTCGGCAGCATCGGCCTCAGCGTCGACCAACCCGTCACGGAACTGACGATCCGGCGCGCGGACCGCCTCACGGCCACCGGGCTCGAGAAGGCGCGCGTAGAAACGCTGGTGAGCCGTTTTGCGGCGCACTTCGGGATCGACGACAAACTGGCGGTCGACGTCCGCCAGGCGATACCCGCGCACGCAGGGCTTGGTTCGGGAACTCAGCTCGCGCTGGCCATCGGCGCGGGCATGATGCGGTTGGCCCGGATCGACGAAAGTCCGCGCACGCTGGGCGAACTGGTCGATCGCGGCGCGCGATCCGCGATCGGCATGACGTCGTTCACCGGCGGCGGCTTCATCATCGATGGCGGTCGCAGCGACGCTGATCGCGCACCGCCGGTCATCGCGCACACGCCGTTTCCCGAAGAATGGCGTGCACTGCTCGTCATCGACCGCACGTCGGTCGGCGTCCATGGCGAGCGCGAGACCAAGGCATTCGCAGGACTGCGCGTCTTCCCGCTCGCGACCGCCGCACACCTCTGTCATCTGACGATGTTGCTTTTGCTGCCCGGGCTGGCGGAGCGCGACCTCCCGCTTTTCGGCAAGGCATTGACCGAGATTCAACAGGTTATCGGCAGCCACTTCGCCGGGGCCCAGGGAGGTGTCTGGAGCAGCCCGAACGTCGGTCGTCTGATCAAGCGCATGGGCACGATGGGCGCTACCGGATTGGGCCAAAGCTCCTGGGGCCCCACGGGCTTCGCGTTCGTCGACAGCGAGGATGCGGCGAACAAGCTCTTTCATACTTTAGGCGAAGAGGCTAAGGGGTTGGGCCTGGACATATTGGTCGTGCGCGGACGTAACTCCGGCGCACAAATTTTTACCGACGCCTAACCAACAAAAAGCTGCGTCGAGCAGCACCAACCTAAAGGGACCGACCACGATGAGCGAAGCGACGCCAATTCTGCATATGCTGGCTCCGCAAAAGCATATGAGCCCGTTCGACGTGAACATGGCGGCGGACGCAGGCTACAAAGTCATCGTTCCCTACATCAACGTGGCGCTCGAAGAAGTCGGCCCCCTGGTCCAGGATGCAATCTTCTCGCGTCCGCCCGACTACGGCGTTCGCACCGGTTTCTTCATGGGCGGCAAGGACGCCATCCTCGCACTCGACATGATGGACGCCGCCGCGAAAGCCATGGTGCCGCCGTTCCAGTGCTCGGTCTTCGCCGACCCTGCCGGCTCGTTCACCACTGCCGCCGCCATGGTTGCCTGCGTCGAGCGTCAGCTGAAGCAGAAATTCAATCGCGACTGGAAGGGCACGAAAGTCGCCGTGTTCGGCGCCACCGGCGTCGTCGGCTTCGCGTCGTCCATCATCTCCGCGCTGGAAGGTGCGGACGTGACGCTCGTCGCACATCGCGGCGTGGACCGTGTCGTCAAGTCGGCCGCAGTTTCGAAAGAGCGCTTTGGCGTCGACCTCAAGGCCGTCGCCGGTGAGACCGAAGAGCAGAAGCGCGACATCATCGCCAATGCCGAGGTCATCTTCGCCGCCGCCGCAGCCGGCGTGCGCGTCGTCTCGACGGAACACATGGCAGGCGCCAAGAACCTGCTCGTCGTCGCGGACGTGAATGCCGTGCCGCCTCCGGGCGTCGACGGCATGGAACTGTTCATGGACGGCGACAAGCTGCCCAACAGCAACGTGCTGGGGATCGGCCCGCTCGCCATCGGCGACATCAAGTACAAGACCGAGTCCGGCCTCTTCAAGCAGATGCTGTCGTCGAAGGAGCCGCTGGCCCTCGACTTCCGTCACGCCTTCACGCTGGCGCGGCAGCTCACGGCTTGACGGCCGGCACCGTCCTGATTGCCGCTTATTCCGGGCGGGCGCTGGCAGCGTCCGCCCGTCGTGCTGGTTATGCCCCGCTCGTCGTCGATGCGTGCGGCGACAGCGACACACGCGCGATCGCCACCGATGTCCGTTGCTTGCCCGACGCGCTGCATCACGGCTTCCGGATTGCGCCCTTGCTCGACGCCTGCGCCGAACTCGCGACCCGGAGCGCTACCGCGCCGATCGGCATCGTGCTCGGTGCCGGCTTCGAGGATCAGCCTCACTGCATCGAAAAGCTCGCGGAGACGTATCCCGTGCTCGGCTGTCCGGCCCCGGTGGTCCGCCACTGCAGCACGCCGAAAGACCTCTTCGGCCTGCTCTCCCACCTCGGCATCCCGCATCCCGAAACGTCTTTGACGCCGCCGGCACAAGGCCAAGGCTGGCTGTCGAAGCTCGAAGGCGGAAGCGGCGGCACGCACATCGTCCGCTGCAAGCCCCATCCGACGGCAATGCCGCACCGCTATTTCCAGCGCGCGGCCCCCGGCGATGCCATCTCGGCGCTTGCCATCACGTCGCCCAAGGGCGTTGCGTTTGCCTTCACGCGCCAGTGGGTGAACGCCGCGCCGCGCCGCCCCTACCGCTACGGCGGCGCCGTCGGCAACATCGAGATCGACGCCGAACTCGAAGCGCGCCTGGTCGACACCATGCTGGCGCTGTGCGAGGCGCTGAAACTCGTCGGCCTGGTCTCGTTCGATTTTCTCGTGGACCCGGGCGGCGAGCCGTTACTGGTCGATGTCAACCCGCGCCCAGGCGCATCGCTCGACGTGCTCGATGACGCGCAAGGCACACTGTTCAAAGCGCACATGGCCGCCGTCCAGGGCGACGACCCGGTCGAAGTGCTTCAGTCCGGCTGGGCGCCATCGACGCTCGCCGCGGCTTATCTCTATGCGGATCGCGGCACGTTGACCGTCCCCGACATCGCCTGGCCGGAGTGGTCGAGCGACCGGCCGGCTCCCGGCACCGTCATCGCCGAACACGACCCGCTGGCGACCGCGTTTGCCGAAGGCGCCACGCCCGAAATCGCCGCAGCCCTCTGCCAGGAGCGCCTCGCCGCGCTCGAACAGATGCTGTATCAAAGCCCAAAAATTGGAGGACACCCGTCATGAAACAGAACGCAAGCCCGAGTGTCTCGGCCTACTCCGCGCGGATCGTCGAAAGCATCGTCAACGATGCGGCCGCTCTCCGCTGCGCCGTTTCCACCGGAGAAGCCGGCGAGCGCTTGATCGACCTCGGCGCCAACGTGCCCGGCGGCCTGGAAGCGGGCCGCCGCCTCGGCGAGGTCTGCATGGGCGGCCTCGGCACCGTGTCGATCACCAGCGCCTCGGGCCTGGAGCGCTGGCCGCTCGGCGTGGTCGTCCACTCCACCAATCCCGTCATCGCCTGCCTCGGCAGCCAATACGCCGGCTGGACCATCACCGAAGAGGAGAGCGGTTTCTTCGCGCTCGGCTCCGGCCCGGCACGCGCGCTCTCGCGCGTCGAGGAGCTGTACGGCGAGTTGGGCTATGTCGACAGCCACAAGAAGACCGCGCTCGTCATCGAAGGCGACAAGGCACCGCCGTCGTCCGTCGCCAAGAAGGTCGCGACCGCCTGCAACGTCGACCCCAGCGATCTGTCGATCCTCTACGCGCCGACCGGCAGCCTGGCCGGCACGGTGCAGATCGCCGCGCGCGTGCTCGAAGTGTCGCTGCACAAGGCGCATGCGCTGCACTTCAATCTGGAAAACATCGTCGACGGCTACGGCGTCGCCCCGCTTGCACCGCCGATCCCCGATTTCGTGCAGGCCATGGGTCGCACGAATGACGCCATCATCTACGGCGGGCGCATCCAGCTGTTCGTGCGCGGCTCCGACGACGACGCCAAGAAGCTCGCCGACAATCTGCCGTCGTCCTCATCGAGCTCCTACGGCAAGCCGTTCGCGGAGATCTTCTCCGAGGTGAACGGCGACTTCTACAAGATCGACGCGATGCTGTTTTCGCCGGCGCTCGTCACGGTGTCGAACCTCGACACGGGCCGCTCGTTCCACGCCGGCAAGCTCGCGCCTGAAATCGTCGAAGCCAGCTTCGCCTGACACCTTCTCTCTCCCCGTTCTGCGGTGAGAGGGCGCGGGAGCACCACATGACCGCCCCGTTTCGCATTGTTTTGTTCGTTGAGGAGGAAGGCGGCGACTGGCACGCCCGCCGCCTCGCGAACGCGATGGAGAACCGCGGCGCCGAAGTCGTGGTGACCACCCTGACG
Source organism: Pseudomonadota bacterium (assembly GCA_021816505.1). Classification (GTDB taxonomy): domain Bacteria; phylum Pseudomonadota; class Alphaproteobacteria; order Rhizobiales; family Hyphomicrobiaceae; genus JAKAXS01. The sequence continues at coordinate 10,641 of JAKAXS010000001.1, read as the reverse complement.
CGCTGCGCATTCGACACCACGACGCCAAGCGGGCTCGACATTCCCGGTTTCGACGGCCAACTGCCGGACGGGGCCTTCGTCCGCTCCATCTCAGCAGGCGGCCTGGAGCAGATCACGTTCCGGCTCGGGATCCTGCATGCACTGCGCATCAGCGGCGTGCGCGTGTGGAACGACGCCCGCGCCATCGAGCGCTGCGTAGACAAATCGACCGCGACCTTCCTTTTCCGCCGCGCCGGCCTGCCGACGCCGGAGACCCGCGCCGTCGAAGGTCAACCCGGTGCCATCGCATATTGCGACACAGCGGGGCGACCCATCGTCGTCAAGCCGTTGTTCGGCAGCCAGGGAAACGGCATCATGAAGGCCGACACAGCGGCGGACCTGCCCGCCCCCGAGGCAATAGGCAACGTCTACTACATGCAGCCCTACCTGCGCGCCGCCGATGCCACCGAATTCGAGGACTGGCGCGTTTTCATCTCCTGCGGCCGCATTTTGTCGGCGATGGTGCGCCGATCCTCATCGTGGATCACCAATGTGCACCAGGGGGCCGAACCGGTTGCCCACCTCCCGTGTTACGAGATGCAGCGGCTCGCGCTGGCCGCAACGAAAACGGTCGGTGCCGACTATGCCGGCGTCGACCTGATCCGTGGACCGGACGGCGAACTATTGGTGCTAGAGATCAACTCGAACCCCGCCTGGAAAGGTCTGCAAAGCGTGACCGACGCTGACATCGCCGCGACCTTGGCAGACGACTTCCTCATCGCGCTCCGCTCGATGCCGCGCCGATGACCGCCCTCCTCTCGCCATCGCAGATCGAAGATGCGTTCGTAGGCGCGTGCCGGGCAGAGTTACGTGCCATCAAGGCCGGTAACGTGCACATCCATGCCGCCGGTCACGACATGGATGTCGAACAATTCGAACGCGCGGCCGACGCCGCCGCACCGCACATCGCCAACCCCGCGCTGCGCGTCGGCGCCAGGGTACGCCTTGCCGTCGAAGCCAGCTTTGCGGCGGCGGGCTGCAACACCAATCTCGGAATCCTGCTGCTGTGCGCACCGATTGCGGCCGCAGCCGAGGCGACGATGGCAACGACCAACATCTCCACCCGGCTGTCGCTCATGCTGACCACGCTCGACACGCAGGATGCTGAAGATGCCTATCGCGCGATCTCCCACGCCAATCCCGGCGGCCTTGGCGAGGTGGCGACCGAAGACGTCTCCGAGCCGGCGAACGTCACGCTTTTGGAGGCAATGGCCCTCGCGAAGGATCGCGATCGCATCGCCAATGCCTACGTCAGCAACTTCACTGACGTCTTCGATTTTGCGCTGCCGGAACTGGCGGCCGCGCGGCGCGTCGAACGCACCGAGGAAGACGCGATCGCCAACCTGCATCTGAAGCTGCTTGCCACTTTTCCGGACAGCCATATCGCTCGCAAGTACGGCATTGAACGCGCCGAGGAGATCCGTGCCGCCGCAGCCGCCTTGCGGCCTCGCTTGTTCCCCCTCACGTCCCGCGATGCCCGGGACCGTTTGCTCGCATTTGATGCATCCCTCAAATCCGAGCGCATTAACCCAGGTACGACCGCCGACTTCGTCGTCGCAACCCTTTTTACCGACACGATAATCCGTCGCGGGCGACAGCCGGTCGCTGTTTCGCCTCTTGTCGAATAGACAAGGCTATCGTAAGGGAACTCCTGGCGCCCCCGGCGCCGCTATCTGGCCAACCGGTCCGGTGACGTTTGTCATCGTTCGCAGACAAAGGTAGCTGAGAAATCGACGGCACCCGACTGACCCCCGACGGTCCTTCGGGGGTGCGTCGGCGATCAACTGTTTCAGCAAATCTCTGGGAGGAATCTCCATAATGGCTAAGATCAACCGCGTACTGGTCGGCGAGTCGCTCGTCGGCGACGGCAACGAAGTCGCTCACATCGACCTCATCATTGGACCGCGCGGCAGCGCTGCAGAAACCGCATTCTGCAACAGCTTGACGAACAACAAGGACGGCTTCACGTCGCTCCTCGCCGTGATCGCTCCGAACCTGGCCTGCAAGCCCAACACCGTGATGTTCAACAAGGTCACCATCAAGGACGCCCGTCAGGCCGTTCAGATGTTCGGCCCGGCACAGTACGGCGTCGCCAAGGCGATCCAGGACTCGGTTGCTGAAGGCGTGATCCCCGCCAACGAAGCTGACGACGTCTACGTTTGCGTCGGCGTGTTCATCCACTGGGAAGCTGCTGACGACGCGAAGATCCAGGACTACAACTATCGCGCCGTGAAGGAAGCTCTGGCTCGCGCCATCGCTGGCAAGCCGACCGCTGCTGAAGCAACCGCTCAGCGCAACTCGGCATCGCATCCGTTCGGCGCTAAGACTTGAAGCGGACACCGTCCACAGCAGGATGACACACCTCCTATGAAGGGGGGTCTGCTGCAGCGATTGGGTAGACTGCTTGCTGGCCGTTGGAACGGCTGACACGGCGGGAGTGGTAGGGAACTTCCACCCTGGCACGTGACGACCCTAATCAGAGGCCGATGATCTCTTCGAGATCATCGGCCTTAATTTTTTCGCCATGCAGAGCCGAAGAAATCAGAATGCCGGCAGCACCCGCCGCGCGTGCGGCCCGCACATCGCTCAGATCGCGAATGCCGCCAGCCGCGTAGACCTCCGCGTGCGGCGCGCGCCGAACGATGTCGGCAACGCGTTCCAGGTCAGGCCCCGCATTGCTGCCGACACGCGAAAGGCTCATCACGATGACGCGGCGCGGCCAGAGCTGCGGTGTTTCCAGCAGCCGCAGCGGCCCTAGAAACACGTCCTCGCGAAAGTCGAGCGACAGCACCGCTGCATCCGGAAACGTGCCGCGCAGATCCTCATCCTTCAACGCCTCGGACCCGATAACCGTCGTGTGCAGCCCGCCCCCCGCGAACCGCTGGCCGGCATCGATCCAGAACTGAACGTCCGGCAGATTGCCGAACATGTCGGATGCCCAGCCCCCCACGGCAGGCCGTCCCTCTATCCCGTCAAGGTCCGCAATGTAGAGGATCGGGAACCCGTAGAGGCCGAGATACCCCCGGGCGATAGCGAGCGGCGACGACGCATCAGGGGCGCCCTCGGCTGAAGCCGCCTGGACCTGTCCGGGCTCCGTTCCGGCGCCCACGCACCACGTCAGCGGCCGATAGTTCGAGCGGACACCGGCAATGGCGCGCACCGCCTGCCCGTTTCGGACATCGATAACCGGGATGATGTGCATGCTGCCGCGCTCCTCGCGAATGGTGTATCACGACGCAGAAAAAATTGGACGGGGCACATGGGCATTACAGCAGGACTGGACGTCGGCGGCGCTCACCTGAAGGTTGCGGTCGCAGATCGTGGCCGCGTCACCCACGTCGAGCAAATTGCATGTCCGCTATGGCAAGGCCTTGCGAACCTCGATCGCGCCCTGGCATTGGCCCGTCCGCTGCTCACATCCGCAGAGACGATAGCCATCACGATGACGGGCGAGCTGTCAGATCTATTTTCCAATCGCCGAGAGGGCGTCGAAACGCTCGTCGGCAAGCTTGATGCGGACTATGAGGACGCTGCACGGTTCTGGATGGGCCGGCGCGGTTTCGGCGATGCAGCCGAAGCCAAAGCGCATCATGTCGACGTCGGCTCGACGAATTTCCTGGCCACCGCCGAATTGATCGCGCGCCGGCGGCCCGATGCGTTGCTGATCGACATGGGCTCGACGACGACCGACATCATCCCCATCGTCGCCGGCAAGGCGGCGGCTACCGGCCTGACCGATGCGGAGCGCCTGGAAAGCGGCGAACTGATTTACACCGGTCTGACGCGCACCGCCGTGATGGGCGTGACGACGGCCGCTCTTTTTCGTGGCCGCCAGCAAGGTCTCTGCCGCGAGTACCTGGCGACGATGGCCGACGCTCGCCGCATCCTCGGCCATTTGCCCGACGGTGTAGACCAGCACGCCACGGCCGATGGACGCGGCAAGTCCACGGCCGAAAGCATCGCTCGGCTCTCCCGGATGTTCGGGCGCGACGCCACTGACGGCTCGGCAGCCGAGTGGCGCGAAGCCGCTGCCGGCATCGCCGAAGCCCAGATACAATCCATCGCCGAGGGATACGAGGCGGTTGCCCGCAGCAGCCAACTCGCCGCTGACGCACCAATCGTCGTGGCCGGCATCGGCGCCGGCGTCATCTCCGCAAGCCTCGCCGCCCGCTCCGGCCGCGACGTCATCTTCTTCGGCGATCTCGCCGAGGCTCAGAGCAGCGTCGTCACCGCAGCAACGCACTGCGCTCCCGCCGTCGCGGTCGCACTGCTGGCCAGCCAAGAGTGAGAGACGCTGAGCTTACAGCAGCCGCATGCCGCAGTGTTCGGCAGCCGCCTTGTCGAACGTCACGGTTTCCACGCAGCCCGCGCGCTCGGCGCTAAAGGCAATGAGGGCATCACCGAAATCAGCAGTGGTTGCTCGATAGATCCTGAGGGCGAAATGTACTGCGGGCCGATCCTCGATAATGAGATCGCTTGAATTCAGCAGCATATCCACGATGTCTGCTATCCGAGACCGCGACACCCTGTAGCCGCGCTTCAGAACCCATACCGTTTCGGCCAACGCAACCAATGGCAGGTATCCCGGGGACTCTGCCGTGAAGCGGTCCACGACGCGCGTGGCAATCTTCGACTGCAATTCGTCATCCTGGGTGAGGTAACGGACAAGGACGTTGCTATCGAGGCCAATCATTTGCCGCGGGCCGCGTCCTCAATCGCTTTCTGCATCTCTTCGAGGGACACCGGCGTCTTCGGCCGCGGAACGATACCCTTTAGATCTTTGACGGACCCGGTCGCTGCAAAGATACCGAAATGGCCATCGGCCATTTTGACAAAATCCAGCTTGGCGCCAGCAGAGATGCCCAGCGCCTTCCGCACTTCGAGCGGAATCGTCACTTGCCCTTTGGATGTGACAGTCGCCGTTGCCATTCCAACCTCCTTACTTCAAGTAAGGAGTAAAGTAAGGAAACTGTCCTGGCCGGTCAAGCAGCCTACGCCGTTATCGTCTTGATATCGGTGAACTTGATTTCCGGGTTCTTGTCGCCGGTCCATTGAAGATTGAAGATCGAGGTGCCGAGAAACACCGGCGCTTCGTCCAGATCGAGCGCGATTTGCGGCCGGTACTTCTGCATGAACGTCTTCAACGCCGCCGGATCGTCGGAACTGATCCAGCGCACGGTTTCGCATGGCGCCGTCTCGAACCCGGACTGCAGCCCGTACTCGTGCTCCAGCCGGTCGGCCAGAACGTCGAGCTGCAGCGCTCCGATGACGCCTACGATCGGCTGCATGCCGTCGATCGGCGTGAAGAGCTGGACGACGCCCTCCTCCGCCATCTCCTGCAGCGCGTCCTTCAGCTTGCGCGCCTTGATGGCATCCCCCAATCGAATGCGCCGCAAGATCTCCGGCGCGAAACTCGGGATGCCGAGGAACGTCACATCCTCGCCTTCGGTCAGCGCGTCGCCGATGCGCAGCACGCCGCGGTTCGGAATACCCACGACGTCGCCCGCATAGGCTTCCTCCGCGATCGAGCGATCCTGCGCGAAAAAGAACTGCGGTGCCGTCACCGCCATCGTCTTTCCCGTGCGCACCAGTTTCAGCTTCATGCCGCGCGTCAGCTTGCCTGAACATACGCGCATGAAGGCGATGCGGTCGCGGTGGTTGGGATCCATGTTCGCCTGGATCTTGAAGATGATCCCCGTCATCTGCGGCTCGCTCGCGTCGATCACGCGCGTCGATGCCGTCTGGCTGCGCGGCGGCGGGGCATACGTGATCAACGCGTCGATCAGGTCGCGCACACCGAAATTGCGCAGCGCGCTACCGAAGAACACCGGCGTCAGCGTGCCGTGACGGAACTTCTCCATGTCGAAGGTATTGCACACGCCCTCGACGAGCGAGATTTCCTCGCGCCATGCGGTGGCCGCGGCCGGCTCGAGCAGTTTATCGATGGCAGGATCGGCCGGACCGGAAACGGCGATGCCGTCCGAGCCCTCGTCGTCGATCTGGCGAATGCGCGGACTGGTGAGGTCGTATGTCCCCTTGAACCCGCGCCCCTGCCCGATCGGCCAGACCATGGGCGCCGTATCGAGCGCCAGCGTCTTCTCGATCTCGTCCAGCAGTTCCAGCGGCTCGCGCGCTTCACGGTCCATCTTGTTGATGAAGGTGACGATCGGAATGTCGCGCAGCCTGCAGATCTCGAACAGCTTGCGCGTGCGCGCCTCGATGCCCTTTGCTGCGTCGATCACCATGATCGCGGAATCGACCGCGGTCAGCGTGCGATAGGTGTGGTCGGAGAAGTCTTCGTGGCCCGGCGTGTCGAGCAGATTGAAAACGGCGCCGCCGTACTCGAACGTCATGACCGACGTCACGACGGAGATGCCGCGCGATTTTTCGATCGCCATCCAGTCCGAACGCGTCGACTGTCCGCCCTTCTTCGCCTTGACCTGGCCCGCCAGCTGAATGGCACCGCCAAGCAGCAGCAGCTTTTCCGTCAACGTCGTCTTGCCGGCGTCGGGATGCGAAATGATCGCGAACGTCCGCCGGCGCGCGATTTCCTTCGCGAGCGCCGATTGCGGGGGTGCTGCACCCCGCGTCGCAGAACCCGATGATGCCGTGCCGGCCACGGCCTGGTCGTCTTGCATGTCCATGCCTATCCTGTTCGGCCGTGCCTATAGCATCGTTCGCGGCAAATGCCAGAATCCAGATCGGCGAGCTGCGCCTTCAGCGCACGGCATCATAAATCCGGACGTGGTAAGGTCCGCGGGCGCAGGGACCATTTTACCCACGCACGTTCGAGGACACGATGTTTACGGCCACGCTGCACAAGACAATTCGTCAGATCCCACGCCCATCCTGGGACGCCTTCTTCCCCGGCGACGCGGAAGGCTGGGCATACTATGCCGCATGCGAGGACGCGCCGTCGGCCGGGTTCGACGTGGATTATGTGGCCGTAAGCAATGCCCACGACAAGATCGTTGCCGTCGCGCCGGTCTTTCACACCAGACACGAGTTGTATGCCTCGGTTTCGGGCCCCATACGCAAGGCGCTGGATGCCGTGGCGCGTCGCATTCCGAAGTTCCTGTCGCTGGGACTGACGGGCATCGGCTCGCCGCAGGTCGACCGTTGCCACATCGGCGTGGACGCAACGTTGTCGCCCGCCGACAAGACCGCGGCTCTCGCAGCGCTGGTCGCCACCGTCGACCAAGGCGCGCGCGCGCGGGGTCACAAGCTGCTGGCGGTGAAGGATCTGGAAGACACTGCGGCGCCCGAGATCGGCGAAGCGCTGGTCGGCCTCGGCTTCGCCAAGATCAAGAGCCTGCCCAATGCCTATCTCGATCTGCCCTATCCCAGTTGGGATGCGTTCCTCGCCGCGCAATCGCGTTCGGACCGTCGCTACTTCACGCGCAAGGAACGGACCCTGGACCGGCTGCGCCTGGAGTACCGCGAGGAGATCGGCGACCTGTCGCCGCGACTTCACGCGCTGTACGAGCAGACGCGCGACCAGTCAAAGGGCGACTACGGCGGGTTCGAGACGCTGCATCCAGACTATTTCGACGCCGTGAAGCGGCATTGCGGAGACCGCGCGCAGTTCATGCTGTGTTGGCTGGGCGACGAGCTGGTCGGCTTCCAATTGCTGATGCTGGGCGATACGGAACTGAGCGGCAAGGTCATCGGCATGAACTATGCCGTCGCGCGCGAACTCAATCTCTACTTCATCAACATCAACCAGGCGATCCGCCTCGCCATCCTGAAGCGCATTCCGCATATCCGGATGGGCAACACCGCCTACAGCGTCAAGATGGTGTACGGCGCGCGGCTGGCCCCGCACTGGATCTTCTTCAAGCATCGCAGCGCCGCCGTGAACGCGCTGCTGCGCCGGCTCGCCCCGCTCATCGACTACGAGCGCAACGACCCTGATTTACAGAAAATCCGCGCGGCGCAGGCGAAAGCGGAAGGTGCAAACACCCCCTCAAAGTGAGCGCTCGTCGCGCTCGTAACGGTCGCCGTCGCGCTTCATGCGCGGGCCGGGAAGCGGGCTGTCGTCATTGCCTTGCCTCGGTGTCGATGCGCCACCGCGGTCCTGTCCCCGGTCGTTGCCTCGATCATGTCCATGGCCCGGACCGTCGGTCCGTGCCTCCGACGAGGAGCGCACCGGCGGCACGTACATGCTCGCCGACGAGCACAGCCTGCGCTGGTTCTCGTTCTTGCCGCACGAGCGCGGTTCGCCCTTGGGCGACATGCAGATGCGCACGTCCTTCAACCGGTTGCGGCTGCCGTCGCACGACACCACGATCATGTCGCGCTTCAGCTGCGGATTGATCGCCAGAAACTCTTCGATCAGGCTATCGGGCGAGACCGACTGCTGCTCGAACGGATTGACGTAGCGCTGCGGGATCTTGACCGTGCGGAACAGGCGCTCGCTGAGGTCGAAATACTGGGACGGCGTCAGGCCCGAGCACGTGCCGTGCTTGCGGTACTCGTGAATGATCAGTGGCTTGGACGGCATGACGTCCATGGCCTCTTCGATCACGTTCTCCGGCACGAACGGCCGTTGCCCGATCTGGCAGTTGCCGGGAAAGCCGCGCTCGTATTGCGGCCACAGGCCGTGCAGCACGAAATTGTAGCGGCGGCCATCCTTGCGATGACATTGCGGCTCGTAGCCGTCCCTCTGCAGCGTCGCGCAATGCGTCGGGCTCCACGACAGAACGAGGGCGTAGTAGTCGAACTCGCCGGCAACGTTGCGCCCGTCCCCGCCCGAGCGATTGCCGCCGTTCTGGTATCGATCGTTCCGGTCGTAGCGATTGTCGTAGCGTTGAGCCGACGCCGGCAAAGCGCTGGCGGCGAGGATCGCGCCCAACACGGCAAGCAAAGAACGACGGAAGATCGGCATGGCGGGACATCCTTACGAAACGCCGGAAGCGGCGCTAACATAGCGGGTACGGACCGCCTCGCAATGCCCTGCAATCTTAAAGTTGCGCAATCTCTTCAGAGGGTTTTGGCCGGGTAAAGACATAGGTCTGCGATCAGACAGCGCGGACATTCCGGCCGTCGCGCCTTGCAGACATAGCGTCCGTGCAGGATCAGCCAATGATGCGCCGGCACGCCGTATTCCGGCGGAATGATGCGCAAGAGGTCTTCTTCCACCTCCACCGGGCTGCGGCCCATTGAGAGCCCGGTGCGATTGGATACCCGGAACACGTGCGTATCGACCGCCATCGTGGCCGCACCGAACATCACGTTCATGACGACGTTCGCTGTCTTGCGTCCGACCCCCGGCAGGGTCTCCAGCACGTCCCGGTCCTGGGGGACCGCGCTGCCGAAACGGTCGATCAGCTGTTGCGAGAGCGCGATCACGTTCTTCGCCTTGTTGCGATAGAGCCCGATCGTCTTGATCGCCTCGCGAACCTGGTCCTCGCCCAGCGCCACCATTTTCTCCGGCGTCTCCGCGGCGGCAAACAGCCCGCGCGTGGCCTTGTTCACCCCGGCATCCGTCGCCTGAGCCGACAAAACGACGGCAACGAGGAGCGTGAACGCGTTGACGTATTCCAGCTCTCCTTTCGGCTCGGGGTCGGCCGCGGAGAAGCGTTGGAAGATCTCGGCGATCGCCTCCCGCGACAGGCGCGTGCGTCGCGGCTTGGCGGCGATCTTCGGCTTGCTGGCGGGGCGGGCGGACGGCATGGGCGGGACGGCTTGGCTCGACGATAATCCGGGTTTAGACTCCCTGCATGGACGATCATGCCGTGACCACGCAAGACCCGTTCCGCGCCGTGCTCTACCCGCACCGCTCGCTTTCGCCGCGCGGGTTCCTCATCCTGATGAGCGCGATCGGGGGCGTGAGCTTCGTGACCGGCTTCGCCTTCCTGCTGATCGGCGCGTGGCCGGTGCTGGGTTTCTTCGGCCTGGACGTCGCGCTGGTCTACGTCGCGTTCAAGCTCAACTATCGCGCGGCCCGCGCTCATGAGGTGGTGGAGCTGACACCCGACCTGCTCACCATCACGCGCGTCACGCCGGCCGGCGCCAGCCAGCGCTTCGAGTTCAATCCCTATTGGACCCGCGTACGCCTCGCGCAGTCGCCTGACGGACGGACAGACTTGAAGATTGCCTCGCACGGGCGCGAATTTTCATTCGGCCGCCTGCTCAACGACGACGAACGCCGTGACTTCGCCCAAACGTTGGAACGTGCACTTTTCGCTGCCCGCGGCCCGGCGACCGGTTCCGCCGCTAGCCCTTGACCAGCATCAGGGACAGACCGACCAACGTGCTGCCGTGGAACTGGATTTCCACCAGCTGGCGTGTCCCGCGCGCCATGATGTCCATGTTCGCCTGCAAATCCGCGCCCTTGATCTCGACCCGGAATCCGGACGGCGTCACCTCGCCGGTCAGCTCGCCATTCATGTTGCGAACCGTCTCGGTCCACTTTCCGGTGAGTTGCGCGCCGTTCTGCAGCAGTTCGCTGAGCACTTCGATGTTGCCGCTGGCGGAAGCACAGCGAATGTTCTGCTTAAGCTGTCCCGCGGTCTCAGTGCGCAAGTATGTTACCCGGCATTTGACGTTCTCGAACTTTCCTTCGCTGAAGCCGAGACGGCCTTCACCGGTCCAGCGGAT
>JAKAXS010000193.1 GCA_021816505.1 Pseudomonadota bacterium | reverse complement strand
AAGCGCGGGTGGGGTGAAGAGCTTGAACCGAGGTCTCTGAATGATCTCCGTTGCCTGTTCTGCTTTGCGCCCGGGTCATCGAGGTGCGAGTGCAAAAAACGTCCTACTCAATCTGCCCCGACTTCAACCGGGCGATCTGTGCCTCGGCCTTTCCGGCGTGCTGGCGGCCCAATCCATAGGCCACGGCCAGCCACAGTGCGGCGAGCGGCACGGTGAGGAGCGCGATGGCGCCACCGGTCAGACCCAGTGCCTTCGCGCCGGTGTTGAGCACCCAGCCCGAGGCCGCATCCCCACCACGATAGACGACGGTGTCGACGAAGTTCTGGGCTTTGTATTTCTCGTCCGGTGTCACGACAGTGTACAGCACCTTCAGCGCGGGATTGGACAGCGCGAACGAGATGGCGCGTTCGGCCACCATCACGGCGGCCACCACGCCGAGTGTCGGCGCGACGCTGAGGGCCACCAGCCCGATGGCGGCCGAGAGCGGAAGGGCCGCCAGCGTGACGCCGAGGCCGAACCACTGCATCAGCCGCGCGGTGACGAACAGCTGCAGCAGGATGGAGATGAAGCTGACGGCGAGGTCGCGGGAGGCGAAGAACTCCACGCGCGCCACGCGATCGGGGATGGCGTCGCCGACGATGCGGATTTGCTCCAGGTAGAAATAGGTGCCGATCAGGTTGGCGATCAGCACGTAGAGCGCGATCAGGAACAGATACGGCGACGTCAGCACGCGGTGTGCGCCCGCGAAGATGCCTGCGCTGCCGGCCGGCTTGTCTTCCTGCCTGTCTTCGTCGCCGGGCAACCTTTGAAAGGTCCGCCGCAAGTCCAGCGCCAGCACGAGGGCGAGGCCGAGGAACAGCGCCGCGATCAGCAGCAGGTCGTTGGGCGATACCTTGCTGGCGAGGAACCGCGCCAGCATCGGTCCCGCGAGTGCGCCGGCCGAGCCGCCGGCGGCGATGAAGCCGTAGAGGCGCTTGGCCTGCGCGTTGGAGTAGAGCTCCGAGGTCAGCGACCAGAACAGCGAGACGATGAACAGATTGTAGACGCTGGCCCACACGAAGAAGAGGCCGGCTGCCGTCGCGCCCGGCCGCTCAGCCGAGGCCGAGAACACGGCCCAGAAGGCGACGAGGTTCAAGATGAAGAAGCCGTAGATGACCGGCAGCACGCGGCGTCGCGCCACCGTCTGCACGATCCAGCCGAACGCGGGGACGAGCGCCAGCATCGTCAGGAACACGGCGACGAACAGCCATTGCAGCGCGTCCGGGCCGAGCGCGGTGCCGATGTCCTCGCGCACCGGGCGCAGCACGTAGTAGCCGCACAGCACGCAGAAGAAGATCGCGAACGAGCGGACCATGATGCCCGCTTCGCCCGGTTCCACCGGCACTACTTTGCGCAGCAGGCGATAGATGGGGGAGGCCGTCGGCATGTCAGGCGTCGTCACGTCTCGTCCCCCCCAAGAACGCAGCAGCCGGTGCTCAGTCTAGCAGATCAGCTGTCTTCCATCTTCAAGGCGGCGATGAAGGCTTCTTGCGGAATTTCCACCTTGCCGAACTGGCGCATCTTCTTCTTGCCGGCCTTCTGCTTCTCAAGCAGCTTGCGCTTACGCGTGATGTCGCCGCCGTAGCACTTGGCCGTCACGTCCTTGCGCATCGCCTTGATCGTCTCGCGCGCGATGATGCGCCCGCCGATCGCCGCCTGCACGGGAATGACGAACATGTGCATCGGGATCAGATCCTTCAGCTTCTCGCACATCACGCGGCCGCGCGCTTCGGCGCGCGAGCGGTGCACGATGATCGACAGCGCGTCGACCGGCTCGGCGTTCACCAGGATCGACATCTTCACCAGCTCTTCCGGCTCGTAGCCGATGATCTGGTAGTCGAACGACGCATAACCGCGCGAGATGGACTTTAGCCGGTCGTAGAAGTCGAACACCACTTCGTTCAGCGGCAGCTCGTAGACGAGCATGGCGCGCGTGCCGGCGTACGTCAGGTCCTTCTGGCGGCCGCGCCGGTCCTGGCACAGCTTCAGCACGGAGCCCAGATACTCGTCCGGCACCATGATCGTCGCCTTGATCCAAGGCTCCTCGATGCGATCGATGTACACCGGGTCCGGCATGTCGGCTGGGTTGTGCATCTCGATCATTTTGCCGTCGTTCATGTGCAGGTGATAGACGACGCTCGGCGCGGTGGTGATGAGGTCGAGGTTGAACTCGCGCTCCAACCGCTCGGTTATGATCTCCAGATGCAGCAGCCCCAGGAAGCCGCAACGGAAGCCGAAGCCGAGCGCGGCTGAGCTTTCCGTCTCGAACGAGAAGCTGGCGTCGTTGAGGCGCAGCTTCGCCATCGCCTCGCGCAGGTCTTCGAAATCGGCGGCGTCCACCGGGAACAGGCCGCAGAACACCACGGGCTGCGCCGGCTTGAAGCCCGGCAGCGCCTCGGTCGTGGGATTGCGCTCGTCGGTGATCGTGTCGCCGACGCGCGTGTCGGCCACTTCCTTGATGGCGGCGGTGAAGAAGCCCACCTCGCCCGGGCCCAGCTGATCCAGCATCTGCTGCTTCGGCCGGAAGATGCCCACGCGCTCGATCTGGTAGTTGACGCCCGAGGACATCAGCTTGACCTTCTGGCCCTTCTTCAGCGCACCGTCGAGCACGCGGATGAGAACGACGACGCCGAGATAGGCGTCATAGAAGCTGTCGATCAGCAGCGCCTTGAGCGGCTTGTCGGCCGAGCCCTTCGGCGGCGGCAGACGTTCCACGATCGCTTCCAGAACCGCCTCGACGTTGAGGCCGGTCTTCGCCGAAATCGGCACCGCGTCCGAGGCGTCGAGCCCGATCACGTCCTCGATCTGCTGCTTCACGCGATCGGCGTCCGCGGCCGGCAGGTCAACCTTGTTCAGGACGGGCAGGATTTCGAGGTTCATGTCCAGCGCCTGATAGACGTTGGCCAGCGTCTGCGCTTCCACGCCCTGGCTCGCGTCCACGACCAGGATCGCGCCTTCGCACGCGGCCAGCGAACGCGACACCTCGTAGGCGAAGTCCACGTGGCCCGGCGTGTCCATCAGGTTGAGCTGATAGGTCTTGCCGTCCTTGTGCTTGTAGTCGAGCCGGACGGTCTGCGCCTTGATGGTGATGCCGCGCTCGCGCTCGATATCCATCGAGTCGAGAATTTGCGCTTTCATGTCGCGATCGGCGACGTTTCCGCACAATTGGATCAGCCGGTCGGACAGCGTCGACTTGCCGTGGTCGATGTGGGCGATGATGGAGAAGTTACGGATCAGGGAAATATCGGTCATGCGGGCAGCTAATACACTGCTCCCTCGTGCGGTGAAAGGGCCTGTGGACGGGGCAGTTACCGAGACAGGCCGTCGCGCCTTAACCGCTTCGCGCCATGCGGCAATCGCGAATTTCCCCAATGTTCTCCAAATTGCCGCAGAGGTGCGCTAGATTAGCGGCTCATTGTAGCAGTGACACCGGAACGACGTGCGCTGGCTTGCGTTCGCCCCTCAGGGGTCTAGTTTACCGATTTTCCGCCCCCATCCTAAAAAGGAGTTTCCTGATGGCCTCTTCAGCGCCCGGTCTCGGTCAGGGTTTTGATGCTGACACCCGCAAAGCCTTTAATGCCGTATTCGACGCCATGTCCTCCTGGCGGGACGACCTTTCGGCTCTCACAGAAAAGAATTCGGATGCAGTGTTCGACAAGATGTCGGCTGCAGCCAAGAAGGTCGGCTGGCCGGAGAACCTGGTCGATGCCACGCGCCAGCAGCTGCAGCAGGCCTCGAAGGTGCAACTGCACTTGATCGATCAGATGATGGAGACGTGGCAGCAGCAGGTGAAGAATCCGAACGCGATGGTCAATCCGGCGGACTTCATGAAGAACATGCCGCAGTGGCCGGGCGCGCAGGGTGGCTTCAACCCCTTCGCTCAGACGGGCATGCCCAACTTCGGCTCGCTCCCCGCGGGCAATCCGATGCAGATGTGGATGCAGGCTGCCGAGATGTGGCAGAAGAGCTGGACGTCGGCGATGGAAATGTGGACCAAGGGTCCAGGCAACGGTTCGCGCTAATTCGAAGTCGCGTCACACCGGGATAAAAAAGAGCGGACGATTGTCCGCTCTTTTTTGTTGGGCGACAGACGCGCGCGTCAGGCGGCAGACTTGGCCGTCTGCGTCACGCGCGATCGCCTCGCCGGCTGTCGCCACGCGTTGACGGCGCGGTAGCCGAGCAGCGCGGCGACGATCGCGCCGTAGATCAGCGGTTCCGGCGGCCAGGCCTTCACCACCATGATGAAGTGGATCGCGGCCAGCGCCGCCGCCACGTAGACCCAGCGATGCAGGCGCTGCCAGGCCGCGCCGCCGATCCGCTTGATCATCGTGGCATTCGACGTCACCGCGAGCGGGATCAGGATCGTGAACGCCACCATGCCGATGGTGATGTACGGCCGCTTGACGATGTCCTTGAGGATCGCATCCCACGCGAATCCCTGGTCCAGCACCAGCCACGTCAGAAGGTGCAGCGCCGCGTAGTAGAACGCCAGCAGTCCCAGCATGCGGCGATGGGCGATGAGCCGGATGCCGAACAGATCGCGCAGCGGCGTCACGCACAAGCTCGCGATCAGGAAGCGCAGCGACCAGAGACCGAGCGCATGTTCCAGCGCCTTGATCGGCTCGGCGCCCAGGCGGTCGATCAGCCCGAGATAGAATGTCCAAACCGCGGGAACGAGGCCGATCGCATAGAGCGCGTACCGCATCCATGCGTGCCGCGCGGGAACCGCCAGCACGTCGTTGACGCGCCCCACGACGCCCGGCGATGCAGCTGCGCGCGCCATCAGAAATCTGCCTTCAGGTCCTGGCCGCTGTAGAGGCTCGCCACCTGATCCCCATAACCGTTGAACATCAACGTGGGGCGCTTCTTGGCGAACAGCCCGCCTTCGCCGATGCGCCGCTCCATCGCCTGGCTCCAGCGCGGGTGATCCACTTCCGGGTTCACGTTCGACAGGAAGCCGTACTCGCTGCTGTTCTGCAGGCTCCACGACGTGGGCGGCTGCTTGTCGGTCAGCGTGATGCGCACGATCGACTTGATGCTCTTGAAGCCATACTTCCACGGCACCACGAGGCGGAGCGGCGCGCCGTTCTGGTTGGGCAGCGTCTCACCATAGAGGCCCACCGCGAGAATGGTCAGCGGATGCATGGCTTCATCGAGGCGCAGGCCTTCGACGTATGGCCACGGCAGCGGCTGCAGGATGCCACGCTGCCCCGGCATTTCCGCCGGCCGCTTCAGCGTCTCGAACGCCACATACTTTGCGCTGCCCTGCGGCTCGATGCGTTTCAGCAGATCGGCCAAGGGGAAGCCCACCCACGGGATCACCATCGACCAGCCTTCCACGCAGCGCATGCGATAGATGCGTTCTTCCAGCGTGACGCCCTTGAGGATGTCGTCCAGCGCGTAGTCGGCCGGCTTGCCCGCCATGCCGTCGACTTTGACGCTCCACGGCTTCGTCGTCAGCGTATGCGCATTGGCGGCGGGTGCGGCCTTGTCGGTGCCGAACTCGTAATAGTTGTTGTAGCTTGTCACGTCTTCGCGGGTCGTCAGCTTCTCGTCGGTCGAGAACGGACTTTTGACCGCCTGCAGCGGCGCTGCGGCTGCGATGCCCGCATACGCAGGCAACAGGCCGACGGCCGCCGCGCCCAGCAGAAACTCCCGCCGCCGCAGGTAAACATCGCGCGGGGTGATCTCCGAACCCTTGATGTCCGTTGGCTTGCCGATGAGCACCGTCGCCACCTTTCCTTAACTGGACCGGGCAAGCTTGCCCGCCGCTATGGCGTATCTACGTCCCGCATGGCCACTTGGTTACGCAAAGTTGGCGGATTCTGCAGAATATGTCGCAAGATTAATGATCGCGATCGTCC
>JAKAXS010000192.1 GCA_021816505.1 Pseudomonadota bacterium | reverse complement strand
GTTCTCGATGTCGACCAGCTTGCGCTTCAAGAGCTTGCGATTGGCCAGCAAAGTGCGCAGCCGCTGGGTGTCGATGTTCTTCACATAGACCGCGCGATACCAACCCAGACGCATCATCTGCGCAATGCCACGGGCATCATTGCGGTCGGTCTTGTTGCGCATGGTCGACAGCGACACCCGCATATGCCGGGCTTCCACCACGATCATCGGAAATCCCTTCGGCTGCAACTCCCGATACAGCCAAAGACCCAGTGATGATGCCTCGACTCCGACCCGCGAGAGGCGATCCGCGAAGCCCTCGATTGCGCAGCGGATCGCCTCCGGCTCCGTCGCCACCTTCGTCTCCCGGACGCTTTGACCGTCCTGATCGATCACGCAGACACTGGTTTCGTTCAACCCTACATCCAATCCGACATACAGGTTCATGGCCATCTCCTTGTGTTACAATGACATTTCCATCGTTGCACCAGGCACCAACCACCAGCCACCATCCCGGCAGGTCATCCTGGCCCGATTACAAGAGCCGTCGGTTGGTTAGTCGCTTGCACTCCCCTGCACTCCGCGCCCAATCCATCCCAGTACCCGCCAGACTAGCCGTGGCTCCCCGGTATCTCATTGTGCGAGTCCTCGTGCGGAAACGGCGGCGAAGAGCCCGCGTGAGGACGGCGCAAGCGTCCTCCAATCTTGCATGGAACGGACGGTTGACCAGTGGTGACCCCGCAATCGAAACGCCGCCATCCTATCGGCCAATGCGCCAAACTTCTGACTCGGAAACAGCGGCGCCGCTGTCCACGAGCTTGGGCTCGAGGAGAGCCACGCCACGCTGTCAACCGCACTTTCGCGAACCGCCGGCTTGACCCTTGCGAGGTAGGCGTATGTTTGCGTGGGCAAGCGCTCACCTGCCGCAAGATGAGCCGCCCAGCGCGCCGGACCTGCATTGTAGGCGGCAAGGAAGCCGGCACTACCAAAGCGGTTGAGCAACTCTCTCAAATACGCGGCACCAGCCATGATGTTGTCGTGCGCGCTGTAGGGATTGGCGCCGAGATGGTAGCGTGTGCGTAGATCAGCCCAGGTGTACGGCATAATCTGCATGAGCCCCATCGCGCCCTTCGGCGAGAGCGCATGCACATCTCCGCCGCTCTCGGCCTGGATGACGGCATTGAGCCACGCTACCGGGATGCCGAAGCGGCGCGAGGCCTCGGTGACAACTGTGGAAATTGTTCCGAAAGCGGGTGGACGCGATATCGATGGGGCTGCTGCCGGCCCCGCAGGCGCCGATCCGCTCGCCATGGTCATTGCGATCATGGTGAGTAACGCAAGTACGGTACCGCGGGCGCGGCGAGCCTCGGACACTGGTTGGCGGCAGACTACCAGGACGGACGAAGAGCGGCGGGGCTTTAGCCACAAATAAGACGTCAATGAGAGCGCACGTGATGGCATGATCAAGGCTCCTGGCGCGTCCAGACCGGTTCGGCACGGCCGGCGATCGTTTTGCTGGGGAGAAGCCCGAAGTAGCGGCCATCGAAGGAATCGGCAGACTTCCGATTCATGAGAAATACATCACCGTTGGGAATGCGCTTGCAGCCCTGCCAGACCGGTAGCGGACGGCCGTGGGCGTCGCGGTCGAGCGCGGTACCCATCGCTTTGCCGTCGACCAAGATGACGCGGCCCTTTCGACAGACGATCTGCCCCGGAAGTGCGAGGATGTGCTTCAGCATGGGCACACCTTTGGGAAGGTAATGGCGGCCGGCTAGAAATTTTGCGAGCATGTGCGGTGGGGAAACGACGACCAGCTCGCCGATCTGAAGTTTGCCAGATGGGCGGGAGAAGTAGAGACCAATTGGGACGCTGGCTGTCGCATTCCAGATGAGCCTTGCCCGCGGCCGGACAAACGCGGGGCCCGTGGTGGCAAGCAGCGCGAGAAGTACCGCGATCGCGTAGCCCGGACGCGTCATGGCGCGAGCCTGCGGCGTAGAAGCCAGGCACGATGCTGCTCCTGGCTATAGTGCCGTGGCTGCTCTCCGCCGGCTAGACGGTTGTGGACGTGTCGCCAGTGGTCTGGAGCCGCGTCGGCGGCATCAATGCTAAGCACCTCCACCGCGTCGATCGCCTGTAAAACGCGCTCAACCTTGGGCCAGCCGCTGATGCGCAACAGGATTTCGCCGCCCGGACGGACGAACGGCAGCGTTTGATAAGGCTGACCGCGATGGATCGCGCGTACGATATCGATGCGCGAGACGATCGTACCAAAATCGTTGGATGCCCAGCGGACGAACGCAAAGGTGTTGTCTGGGGCAAAGCGCAGAATTCGGCGGCGACGATCCAGGATAGTCTCACCGCAGTCACGGCCGAAACGGATCCAGTGCTCAATACGCCCCTCCAGCCAGGTCATCTCGACCTCTGTCTGCAGTGGTTCGGTGTCGGGGCGCGGCGCGGGGCCGGTGTTGGGATCGGTACTCACGGGAACCTTCCATTGGTGTGAGATACTTCGCGCACGATTACGTCGCGCAACATGTCCGCCGTGCTCAGGCCGCGGTAGAAGGCAATCACCTTCAGGTGTCGGTGGATTCCCGGTGTGATGTTGGCCGCAGGTCGGAAGGCGCGGAGGCCGACTTTGACGCGTTCCCTGCGTCGCGAGAGGTCAGACACATCGTGATGCAGCGTGCCGCGCCCGACACCGATGCTGCCCGCCGGTCGTTCAGAGCAGTAGCGGCCGGGCAGCTCAGACCAATCGCGGACGGAGCCGCGTTGATCCATCCTGCTCAGCGTCATCCCCGTTCCTTGCCCTGCCCACCGACGCTTGAAATGCAGCACAGGCGTCGTCTCACGCGCGCGGCCCATCTGCGTGAATGGTGCCCCGATCATCGCTTGATCCCTCTGGCGGCATTCCAGCGAGCGACATTGGGCTCAACATCAGAAAGGTTAGATTCTTTTTGGTTAGAATCTATGTTAGGAGGCCCGTAAGATTTTGACCTGATGGGATAAAATGCTGTTTTCGGTTCCTGATAGCACGTGCTGCCGGTTCCCGATGGCACGAGTGGGCTGGTTCCTGATAGCACGACGCCATCCACAACTTGTCCACAGGCACCTGTGGATAAATGCCGGGGTGCGAAAGCCAATAATTCTTTTCCGGTGCGATCGCGCTCCACCGCTATCCAGTAGCCAGGCAGCTGCTGTCGGCGTGCGATATTGCGTAGCTCGAAGGCGAAACGCTTGAACGGCGCGAGGCTCGCCGACTTGGCATAGAGGTGACGAAAATCGAACCGCCAACCGGCGGGCTGCCTGCCTGCGTGCTTGCGAACGATGCGATATAGCCAGCGCTCCAGACCTCCCGTCAGGGCGAAATATTGGCGGTCGATCGTCAGGACGAGCCCGTCGTCGAGGACGGCGCTATAGAACCAGTCCGGCACGATGAGGTCGAGCCCGTCGGGGCCTCCATGGACGTCGGAGCGCTCGGTCCATTCGTTGATCCAGGAGAAGCGGTGCATGCGCCGTGCACCGGATTCGCGCAAAGTCGTTGCCACGGTTGTCGACTGAAGCCTGTCGAGTGCGGCTTTCAGGCGGTCGTAGTCCCGCGCGCTGACGCCTCGCCCAATGAAGGTGAGAATCTCATAGGGAGTAGTGGCCATTAGGCGGGACGTCCGAAGCCCCGCGTCACGGGCCTCGACGATCTGGCTGGCGGCCCAGATGAGAATGTCGGCATCCCAGATGGTCGCCATGCCGCGCTCTGGCACGGCCTCAACCCGGATGGCAATGTCGTTCGTCCTGTACTCAATCGGTGTGGTGCGGTGTGTTTTGGCGAGGTTAAAGAACGGGAACGCCATCAGATCCTGCGCATCGCGAGGCGCCAGAGAGCCCGGCAGCGCACGGAATAGGTCGAGCTGTTCTCGCTCGGATCGGCTAATGTGGTGCGTGGACATCAGAGAGGCTCAGCGACGCGGTGGGCGAACTCGTTCAAGTTCCGCGGGTGTGTGGCGCCGCGCCGGAAGAACGACGGCTTGGCCGGGGTCCGAAGTCGACGCCTTGACTGCCGAAGCAACCCAGGCTTGTAGGTCTTCGAGGCTGTAGACGACGCGGCCACCTAGTTTCGCGTAGCGGGGCCCAGTGCCATAAATGCGGTGCTTCTCAAGCGTACGGATGGAAAGGCCCACGAAGCGCGCGGCCTCGGGTGTCCGCAAATAGCGGGGGGGCAAGCCTGGGATGTTGGCCGACATGGGATAGCTCCGTGATCGTGTGGGCGGCCGTCGAACAGCGGCGGTCGTTATCGATCACAGTGGCGGAGAGGGCTTGTAGTGGGGGATGGTGATCTCGCAGGGCGGTGAGATCGCCACCCCTATAAATTAATCCAGGGCCGTCGCGGGGCGCCAAGCCTCGCGCGATGTCGGGCAGGGTCGACCTGGCTCAGATAAGTGGTAATGCGCGTGGATTTCGTCGTCTTTGAACAGTCAGCGGAGCAGGGCGCCTAGGCCGAGGCAAAGCCAAGCCTTTGGTAACTACCAAGCACCCTGGATCGCAGAGCCTGCGGCACGTATATTTGTGGAGGCGAGCTGCGGGTATGGCGGTTAAGCGGAAAGCGCTTTCAGGATTGCGCTTGGCGCACTGGCGAGGATCTGAAGAGGATTCCAGCCCTGTTTTCGCGCTGTGGAGAGAACCGATCTGAGGGTGGCGAAGATTGCGGCCCCCGAGGAGGTTCGGAAGCAGCCGGAGATCTTCATGCGCACCTTCATCATGCGGATGTCCTGCTCGGCGAGATTGTTGGGTGTGCCTTGGTAAGGCGCATCGTCCTCCCCGGTGGAAATCCGGGCCGGCTAACTCTCGTTCCAGCCGGAAGTACTTGGAGCGGGTCAGGAGGAGACGAATGGCCTGAAGCACTTCAAGAAAAGGCCCCTTTTGGGGGCCAACGGTCCGCGCGGGCCGCAACGTGAGTAAACACTGAGCAGGCCTCGAAAGAGCCAATGTGGGAGCTGACCCGCCCTAATAACGGGGAAGGCCGTCGTCGCCAGGGAAGCGAACGAGAACCGCACCTGACGATCCCACCGGGGTAATGGTGGCAGCACGCGCGGGATAGGGATGGTGGGCAACAAGGGAAGTCTGTCGCCGCGGAAGGGTGCGAGCCCTGATCCAACGACGAACCCGCAAGGGCCAGCGTCGGCGACGGCAGATGGCGGATGGGTCCGTAATACCTGTGAGACCGGGTAACGCCGGCGGAGGGAAGGGGCCCTGACTTGTTCCAAACGAGTATGAGAGCGGAGAGCCGGCGATTGACCAAAAGTCTAGCAACACCGAAGTTAACAGTTCAGAAGCTCCAGATCTCGTTACAGGCGAAAGCTAAGACCGAACCGGCTTATCGCTTCTATTCCCTCTGGGACAAGATTTGCCGACCGGACGTCATTGAAGAAGCTTACCGACGCTGCCGTGCAAACGGTGGCGCGCCGGGAGCGGATAGAGTGACGTTCAAGGCGATCGAGTCCTCAGGGCGGAAGCAATGGCTGGAAAGTGTCAGGAAGGAGCTGAAGGACGGAACCTACCGACCCCAGCCCCTTCTGAGAGTGTGGATACCCAAGAGCAACGGCGGACGCCGGCCACTCGGCATCCCTTGCCTGATCGACCGCGTGGTCATGATGGCTACGGTGCTGGTGATCGGTCCCATCTTCGAGGCGGACCTGCTGGACAACCAGTACGGATTCCGTCCGGAGAAGGACGCCAAGATGGCCGTGCGCCGCGTATTCTGGCACATCAAGGATCATGGCCGAAGCGAGGTGGTCGATGCGGATTTGCGCGACTACTTCACGTCGATTCCCCATGCCCCCTTGATGCGGAGCCTGATACGCCGCATCGCCGACGGACGGGTCCTCTCGACCATCAAGAGCTGGCTGACAGCAACCGTGGTCGAACGGATCGGAC
>JAKAXS010000191.1 GCA_021816505.1 Pseudomonadota bacterium | reverse complement strand
GCTGCAGGGCGATGTCCGCACCGGCGCGCTGCTGACGAACGATCCGCGTATCGCCAAGGTCTCGCTGACCGGCTCCATTCCCACCGGCAAGAAGGTGCTGGCCGCAGCGGCAGCGACGTTGAAACGCACGACGATGGAACTGGGCGGCAAGTCGGCGATGCTCGTCTTCCCGGACGCCGACCTGAAGCAGGCCGTCTCCGGCGCGATGCTGGCCAACTTCTACACGCAAGGCGAAATCTGCACGAACTGCACGCGCGTGTTCGTTCACGAGGACATTCACGACGCCTTTGTCGAGCAACTCGTGTCACGCACCGCCAAGCTGCGGATCGGCGATCCCACGGCGCCGGAGACGCAAGTCGGCGCGCTGATTTCGCGGCCGCACATGGACAAGGTGCTGGGTTACGTCGCGAAGGGCCGCAACGAGGGCGCGACGCTTCGCTTCGGCGGCGAGCGCGTGATGGAGGCGCCGCTCGACAAGGGCAACTTCGTCACGCCGGCGATCTTCACCCAGTGCAACGACGACATGACGATCGTGCGCGAGGAGATCTTCGGTCCCGTCATGTCCGTCCTCACCTTCAAGGACGAAGACGAGGCGATCCGCCGTGCCAACGCGACCCGCTTCGGGCTCGCCGCCAGCGTGTTCACACGCGACCTATCGCGCGCGCACCGCGTGTCGGCGGCGCTGGAAGCCGGCGTGTGCTGGGTCAACACCTACGGCCCGACGCCGATGGAAATGCCGTTCGGCGGCGCCAAGGAATCCGGGATCGGCCACGAGAACGGCGAGGCCGCAATCGAACACTACACGCAGTTGAAAAGCATCTACGTAGAGCTCGGCGATGTGCCTTGCCCATACGAATGAGGATCGTCGCGTAAGTCCCGCAAGGAGGCGCCGATGGCGCAAGAGTTCGACTACATCATCGTCGGCGCCGGCTCTGCCGGCTGCGTTCTGGCCAACCGATTGACCGAAGATCCCGACACCCGCGTGCTTGTCCTGGAAGCAGGCCGGCAGGACTACAGCATCTTCATTCACATGCCGTCGGCGTTTGCCATTCCCTTGGCGAACGACAAGTACAATTGGTACTACGAGTCCGAGCCCGAGCCCTACCTCAACAACAGGCGCATGTATTGTCCGCGCGGCCGCGTCATCGGCGGCTCGTCGTCGATCAACGGCATGGTCTACATCCGCGGCCACGCCTACGATTACGACGCCTGGTCCCATAAGCAAGGCCTGCAGGACTGGTCCTACTTCCATTGCCTGCCTTACTTCCGGAAGTCGGAAACCCGCCTTGAGGGCGGCGATGCCTATCGCGGAGACAGCGGGCCGCTGTTCGTCTCCAGCGGCGCGATGACGAATCCGCTGTATCGCGCCTTCATCGAAGCCGGCAAGCAGGCCGGTTATCCCGAAACGTTGGACATGAACGGCGAGCAGCAGGAAGGGCTCGGACGCATGGACATGACGACCTACAAGGGCCGTCGCTGGAGTGCGGCGCGTGCCTACCTCCGCCCCGCGCAGAAGCGCGGCAACCTCACCGTGCTGCCGCGCTGCCTCGTGACGCGTATTCTGTTCGAAGGCAATCGCGCCGTCGGCGTGGAATACGCGCAGGGCGGCCGCCTGACCCAGGCGCGCGCGGACCGCGAGGTCATCCTCAGCGGCGGGGCCATCAACTCACCGCAGACGCTTATGCTGTCCGGCATCGGCAATGCCGACAGGCTGAAGGCGCTCGGCATCCCGGTGGTAAAAGACCTGCCCGGCGTCGGCGAAAACCTTCAGGACCATATCGAGGCCTACGTCCAGTTCTCCTGCAAGCAGCCGATCACGCTCTACAGCGCGATGAACCCGCTCGTGAAGCTGCGCATCGGGATGGAGTGGATCTTCCTCAGTAAGGGCCTCGGCGCGACGAACCACTTCGAGTCGGGCGGTTTCATTCGCAGCGAACCGGGCGTTCGCCATCCCGACTTGCAATATCACTTCCTGCCGATGGCCGTGACGTACGACGGAAAGTCCGCCGCGAAGGGTCACGGCTACCAGGCCCACATCGGCCCAATGCGGCCCACCAGCCGCGGCCATGTGCGTTTGAAGTCGGCCGATCCCATGGTGCATCCCAGCATCCTGTTCAACTACATGCAGACCGAACAGGACCGCAAGGAGATGCGCGCCGGTATCCGGCTGACGCGCGAGATCCTGATGCAAAAGGCCTTCGACGCGTTTCGCGGCGAGGAGCTGGCGCCCGGTCCCAAGGCCCAGAGCGATGCCGACATCGATGCCTTCATTCGCGAGCACGCCGAAAGCGCCTATCACCCATCCTGCACCTGCAAGATGGGGATGGACGACATGTCCGTCGTCGACGGGCAGGCACGCGTCCACGGCATCGACGGTCTGCGCGTGGTCGACGCATCGATCATGCCGGACGTCATCAGCGGCAACCTGAACGTTCCCGTGATCATGATGGCCGAGAAGCTCGCCGACACCATTCGCGGCAGGCCGCCGCTGGCGCCGCGTGAAGTGCCCGTGTGGGAGCATCCGCAGTACGCGACAGCGCAGCGCTGACGCCGTCGAAAAGCGGCGATGAACACGAAGGGCACGCTCCGGCTTGCCCTTTGCGTCACCTTGTGCTGCAAGTGCCCGGCAGTCTCTTCAGCGGGGAACAATGTCGGCAGCGGACGATCAACGGCGGCTAGAGGCAGCGACGGCGCTGGCGCGCGACGTCGCCCGAACGATGGACCTCAACGCATCCATCCGCCTGTGGGACGGCACGAAAGTTCCGCTCGGCCAGAACGTCACCAGCCCGTTCGAGATCTCGATCGCCAATGCCGGCGTGATCGGCTCAATCCTGCGCTCGCCCAAGCTGGACACGATCATCCGGCACTACATCGACAAGCGGATCGACTTCTCGGGCGGCAGCCTGATCGATTTCGGCACCGACCTGAACCGCGAGGGCCGCCGTTCCACCAAGGTCAAGCTCAAGGACGGCCTGCGGCTGGCCTACAAGCTGCGCCCCTTCTTCTTCGCCAAGCCCGAAGAGGCACGCGACGAGCAGGGCTTCGGCGGCGACATCATCGGCCGCGTCGAAGAGCGTCGCGACAACACCGCCTACATCTCCTTTCACTACGACCTGTCGAACGCGTTCTATGCGCTCTTCCTGGATCCGGAGATGGTCTACACGTGCGCCTATTTCACCGATTGGAACAACTCGCTGCAGCAGGCGCAGTTCGACAAGCTGGAGATGGTCTGCCGCAAGCTGCGCCTGAAACCCGGCGAACGTTTCCTCGACATCGGCTCCGGCTGGGGCGCACTCGTCTGTCATGCCGCCAAGCACCACGGCGTCAAGGCGCACGGCATCACGCTGTCGAAGGAACAGCTGGCTTTCGCGCAGGAAAAGGTGAACCGCCTTGGCCTGCAGGATCAGGTCACGTTCGAGTTCGTCGACTACGCCAACCTGACCGGCAAGTTCGACAAGATCGCCTCGGTCGGCATGTACGAGGCCATCGGCCTGGAGAACAACGCCCGCTACATGCGCAAGGTGCGCTCGCTGCTGAACGACGACGGCCTGTTTCTCAATCACGCCATCTCACGCCGCGCCAAGAGATCCGGCCGGTGGCTGCCCGAGAAAGTGCGGCCCGAACAGCGCGCGCTCGCCAAGTATATCTTCCCCGGCGGCGCGCTCGATGATGTTGGCAACACGGTTGCCGAGATGGAGCGGGCAGGCATGGAGGTGCTGGACGTCGAAGGCTGGCGCAAGCATTACGAGCTGACGACGAAGCTCTGGCACGACCGTTTGATCGCCCGCAAGGACGAAGCCATCAAGCTCGTCGGCGAAGACAAGTACCGGATCTACGTCGCCTACCTCGCCGGGTGCTCGATCGTCTTCAATCGCGGCTCGGCGCGTTTGTTCCAGGTGCTCGCCTCCAAGAGCGTCAAGCGTGCGCCGGCCGTACCGAACACGCGCGCGGACCTCTATCGATGACGCAGCCCGGCGCCCTGTCACGCGCGCGGCGCGGCGGCCCGGTGCAGACGGTCGTTGATGGCTTCCCCCAAACCCTGCTCGGGAATGGGCGTGACGGCGATCGAGCTGGCGCCGCTCGCATCCAGCTTGCGCAGCGCGGCAAACAGGTTCGCAGCCGCCTCGATCAGGTCCGCCCGCTCGCTCAAGTTGATGAACATGCCTGTCACCGTGCGATGCCGCAGCGCCTCGAACGGACCGAACGCCAACACCGCTTCGCCCGGCGCGAAGTCATGCGTGACGTTCAGCCGAACGCGCGCGCGCGGCGCATAGTGGCTGGCGAGCTGACCCGGCGCCGTGACCTGGGGCCGATCGGCCTGCACCGGCCGCACCAGCTTGATCCCCAGCGTCGTCTCGATCGTTCGCCCTGGAATCGAGCCGGATCGCAGCATCACATGCCGCTCGCTGGCGGCGTTGATGATCGTGCTTTCGATGCCGTGCGCGGTCGGACCGCCGTCGAGCACCATGGCGACCTTGTCGCCCAGATCGTCCGCCACATGCTGTGCCCGCGTCGGACTGACGTGGCCCGAGCGGTTGGCGGACGGCGCCGCGAGCGGGCGCCCGGCCGCAACCAGCAGACTGCGCGCGATCGGATGATCCGGCATGCGCAGCGCCACCGTATCGAGGCCAGCAGATACCAGCTCCGACAGCCCGCTGTCCGGCCTGCGCTTCAAGACCACCGTCAAGGGACCCGGCCAGAAGGCCTCGCAGATCCGCTGCGCCGCATCGGGCAGGTAGGCGAGGCGGTGCGCGACCGTGATGTCCGCCACGTGCACGATCAGCGGATTGAAATGCGGCCGCCCCTTGGCGTCGAAGATCGCCGCAACGGCCTTTCCGTTGGTGGCGTCCGCGCCCAGGCCGTAGACGGTCTCGGTCGGAAACGCGACGAGTTCGCCCGCCTGCAACAGCAGGGCAGCCTCGCTAATGGCTTCTGGTGTCGCCGCAACCACCGACATCCGGGGAGCAATCCTCTTTCGGCTTTGCGGGCGATGGACCGTCCGCCTAATGTTCTCTGGGTATCCAAAGCAAACGATCCTCCAACACGCGACTAACGAGGAAATGCCATGGCTTACGCCGCTCCAGTAGACGACATCGTGTTGGCGCTCAAGACCACTGTCGGTCTCGACGCCCTGATTGCCTCAGGTGTGTATGAAGGGCTCGACGAAGACACGGTGCGGGCAATCGTGGAAGAGGCGGGCAAGTTCGGCGCGGAAGTGCTCGATCCGCTCAATCGCGTCGGCGACAAGACGGCCTCCCGCCTCGTCGACGGCCGCGTCGAGACGCCGCCGGGTTGGAAAGAAGCCTATCGCCAGTTCTCCGACGGCGGTTGGAGTTCGCTGCCGTGTCCTGAGGAGTTCGGCGGCCAGGGATTGCCCAGCGTCGTATCCATGGCGGCGTGCGAGGTGTGGAACGCGTCGAACCTGTCCTTCGGCCTGTGCCCGCTTCTGACGCAGGGCGCCATCGACGCCTTGCATGCCGACGGCTCCGAACAGCTGAAGGCCACCTATCTCCCGAAGATGATCTCGGGCGAGTGGACCGGCACCATGAACCTGACGGAGCCGCAGGCTGGCTCGGATCTCGCCGCCATCAAGACCCGCGCTGTTCCGCAGGGCGACGGCACCTACCGCCTGTTCGGCACCAAGATCTTCATCACCTACGGCGAGCATGAACTGGCCGACAACATCATTCACATGGTGCTGGCGCGCCTGCCCGACGCACCGGCCGGCACCAAAGGCATCTCGCTGTTTCTCGTCCCGAAGAAGCTGTTGAACGCGGACGGCACGCCCGGCACGCGCAACGATGTCGTCTGCGCCGGTCTCGAACATAAGCTCGGCATCCACGCCAGCCCCACGTGCGTGATGAAGTTCGGCGAGAACGACGGTGCCGTCGGCTACCTCGTGGGCCAGGAGAAC
>JAKAXS010000190.1 GCA_021816505.1 Pseudomonadota bacterium | reverse complement strand
TGCTGGAGCGCTTCGTGGAGCGCATGCCGGCGCGCGCGGGCCTCATTCGCAAATACCTCTACGGCGACGGCAAGATCCTGAACGACTTGCCGCTGGAAGGCTCGTCTTTCGTGCTCGACGCGCACTGGGGATACTACTTCGCCTCCGGCAATCCGGACCCGGTACGTAAGATCGTGTCGTCGCTCGCTTGGGCCAAGAACAAGAACGATATCGAGAAGCTCACCATCGCCTCCATGGCCAAGTGGACGCTCGCCACCAACGCCTCGCGCGACAAGGATCTGATCGACATCCTCAAGGACGAGGTCAACCGCCAGCCCAAGGCGATCCGCGCTGAGCTTGCCGAGGTGATCGAGGCGGCGGAAACATTCGAGACCCAGGCGCTGCGCAAGAAGGCGCTGGCGTCGATCGAAGAGCTGAAAACGAAAGGCCCGCAGTCCGGCCGCGAAATGGTTTGGTGGGGACAGGCGGGCCAGACGGCTCTTGCGCTGGGCTGCGTTGCCGCAGGCGCGATGGGCCACGTCGAGGTAGGGCTGCCGTGCGTTCTGGGCGGAGCGGCGTCCACCGCTGCCCTGAAGTACCTGACGCCGCAGCAGTGATCCGCGTCGCGCGCTTGAAAAGCTGGGCGATGCCGCTAACATCCGCGCCAATCTCCCTTCACACCTGGAGTTCCTGATGACGCTGCCGCGCGCACCGCTTTTCGCCGCCTCGACCGACCGCAGCTCGGCCGCCGCAAAGAAACCGAAGACGGCCGGCGAGTCCGAGATCGGCACGCTGCCGGAGTGGAACCTGGGCGATCTCTACGCCAGCACGACGAGCCCCGAGGTTGCGCGCGACCTGGAGAACGCGGCCAAGCTGGCCACCAAGTTCAAGGCCGACTACCAGGGCAAACTCGTCGCCATGGGCAACGACGGCGCCAAGCTGATGCAGGCCATTCGCGAATACGAGGAGATGTCGGACCTGCTGGGCAAGCTCGGTTCGTATGCCGGCCTGCTTTATGCCGCCAACCAGACCGACCCTGAACGCGTCAAGTTCTACGGCAACATCTCCGAGAAGCTGACGGACATCTCATCCGGCCTCATCTTCTTCGATTTGGAGCTGAACCAGATCGAGGACGATGCGCTGAAATCGGCGCTTAAGAACAAGGACCTGAAGCGCTACGACAGCTGGTTCGAGGCGCTGCGCAAGGAGAAGCCGTACCAGCTCGAAGAAAAGGTCGAAACGCTCTTCCACGAGAAGAGCCAGACCGGACGTCAGGCATGGAGCCGGCTGTTCGGTGAAACGATGACCGGCCTGCGCTTCAACGTCGAGGGCGAGAAGGAAGAACTCACGCTCGAACCGACGTTGAACCTTCTGTCCGATCCCAAGGAGCCCAAGCGCCGCGCCGCCTCGGAAGCGCTGGCCAGCGTATTCGGCGACAACATCCGCCTCTTCACGCTCATCACCAATACGCTGGCAAAGGACAAGGAGATTTCCGACCGCTGGCGTGGTTTCAAGGACGTGGCCGACAGCCGCCACCTCGGCAACCGTGTCGACGGGCCGGTGGTCGACGCCCTCGTCGATGCCGTTCGCGCCGCATATCCGCGCCTGTCGCATCGCTACTACGCCATGAAGGCGAAGTGGCTGGGCATGAAGCAGCTGTCTCATTGGGACCGCAACGCCCCGCTGCCGGACAAGCCGGAACGAGTCATCGCCTGGCCTGAAGCCGAGAAGATCGTGCTCGATGCCTATGGCGCGTTCGCTCCGGAGATGGCCACCATCGCCAAGCAGTTCTTCGACAAGAAATGGATCGACGCCGGCGTGCGCGAGGGCAAGGCGC
This sequence comes from Pseudomonadota bacterium, assembly GCA_021816505.1. Lineage (GTDB taxonomy): Bacteria > Pseudomonadota > Alphaproteobacteria > Rhizobiales > Hyphomicrobiaceae > JAKAXS01. Next base: position 4,108 of record JAKAXS010000190.1, on the reverse strand, counting down.
AGGGCGCGTTCTCCGCCTCCACCGTGCCGTCGGTGCATCCCTATGTTCTGATGAACTACCTGGGCAAGCCGCGCGACGTGATGACCCTGGCGCACGAGCTGGGGCACGGCGTGCACCAGTGGCTTGCTCGCGATCAAGGTCCGCTGCTGTCGTCCACGCCGCTTACCGTTGCCGAGACGGCATCGGTGTTCGGCGAAATGCTGACGTTCAAGGCACTTCTGGCCGACACGCGCGACCAGAAAGAACGCAAGGCCATGATCGCCGGCAAGGTCGAGGACATGCTCAACACCGTGGTGCGCCAGATCGCGTTCTACACGTTCGAGCGCAAGGTGCATGAAGGCCGCCGCAAGGGCGAGCTGTCATCGGACGACCTGGGGGCGTTCTGGATGGAGGTGCAGAAGGAGAGCCTCGGACCGGCGATCGACTTGAAGCCCGGCTACGAGGTGTTCTGGACGTACATCCCGCACTTCATCAACTCGCCATTCTACGTCTACGCCTACGCCTTCGGCGACTGCCTGGTGAACTCGCTCTATGGCCTCTACCAGGACGCGCACCCGGGTTTCGTCGGCAAGTATTTCGACCTGCTGAAGGCAGGCGGCTCGCGCGACTACACCGAGCTGCTGCAACCCTTCGGCCTCGACGCCCGCGACCCCACGTTCTGGGACAAGGGCCTTTCGGTCATCGAAGGCATGATCGATGAACTCGAGGCGATGGAAAAAACCGCCTAGTTGATGCGGTTTACCGACGGAGCTGGGTCGCGGGCATTTCGCCTGCGGCCTCGCGGAGCGAAATTACGGAAAAATTCACTAAACGGACTAAACTAAACTTTACGCGAACCGGGCCAAGCTGACCCAAATTTCAAGCTAGGTTCGCTCATGCCACGTCCACGTCTTCGCCATCGATCCGTCCGCCTTTGGATGCTGGTCGCTTTCGTTGCTGTCTTGGCCGCGGCGCCGGTCCAGCCAGACCTGACGATGTCGACCGCGTCGTTTGCGGAAACGACCGAAAACACGTCTTCAAAGGCAGCGGAGACGCGCGCCGCGCCGGCGACGGCCTCGGTCGCGCAATCGCGATTTCCGTGGACGATCGGCGGCGCATTCTTCATCGGCGCGGTCGGAGCCATCGGCGTCATTTCCATCCTGACGGCGAACGGTGCTGGCAAAACGGAGCGACCGGCCAACCCGCGCGAATGGTCCAAAACCGATGTCGCAAATGCGGTATCCGTCCTCGGCACGGAACTAGCGAAAATCGCCGGGTTGTTCGCCGACGGTTCGAGCAAACACGCGCGCTACGCCTCGGCTCTGACCGAGATGGAAGACAAAATCGCTTCCGTGCAAACGCCGGAGCAGTTGCGCGCGATCGCCAATCTGCTCGCGGCCGAAAATCATCGCATGCGTGTCGAAACGCAGAGCATGGCGCGGGCGCTGGAGGACTCACAGAATCAGATCGCAACGCTGCGCACCAGCCTGGCGTCTGCCGAAGAAGAAGTGCTGCGCGATCCGTTGACCGGCGTCAGCAACCGCCGGGCTTTCGATGCTGCACTCCGGGCCGAGGTAAACGCAGCCTCCGCAACCGAGCAACCGCTGTCGCTCGCCATGATCGACATCGACGAATTCAAGGCCATCAACGACCGTCACGGGCACGTCGCAGGCGATAGCGTCCTGGCGTCCGTTGCCCAGCTCCTGGCGGGCCATGCGCGGAACGGGGATTCCGTCGCGCGCTATGGCGGCGAGGAGTTCGCACTCATTCTACCCCGCACCGAAAGCACAGCAGCCTCGATCCTGGCGGAACGTCTGCGCCAGCGGTTGATGGCGGAACGGGTTCACGTCGAAGGCGTGCCAATCGCGCTGACGGCGTCGATCGGCGTCGCGCAGCTGCGCCCCGCCGAAGGCGCGGATCAACTTCTGAAGCGGGCCGACAGGCATCTGTACCGGGCCAAGGAACTCGGCCGGAACCGCGTCGTCACGACAGGAACCTGAGTGCGTCCGGACAAGTGCGCAGCAGTTTTCCGATAAGAAGCACCGCAAACTAGCCGTCGAACGAGAACACCGACGCGATGGCCGCCAGCGCGCCGCCAATCGCTTCGAGGATCGCCTCGAGAATTCCGCCGAACACGTCGGACGATGAGCTGGCGACGAGCGCCCCGCCGCCAAGCGCCGCGCTGACGATCGCTGCGGACATCGCGTTGAAAACGGTCATCCAGAGTACGACGAAGAACAGCAGGGCTAGCATGCTGGCGCCCAGAATGCGCCGGAGTACGCGCGACGCCATGGATGGGTATTTTTCGGTGGGTACGGTCATATCCGTTTCCTCTTCGCTGCTGCCGCTTCACCACGCGCGGCAGGCCACCCTTGGCACAAGGTGCCGCGGTGCACTGTTCCGGCCGGAACAGCACGCATCCGGTGTCGCAGGGATTTGCAAAGGACACTCCGGAGGGCGATATGAGCCCGGTCGATGGGCACCCGGACGGGGGCGTCGCGTCTGCGACATTTAGCCATCGCCGAATCGGCTATATTTAGGCGTTGCCGGTTAAGCCAGACACTGCGGCGGGTCGCGCCGGGCCTTTCAGCGTCAATTGCGGCCGTGGAGGGTCAAGTTCCGAACGTCGGAATCGCGCTAGTGGCTTTCTCGCTGGCGGGGTTGCGCGTATAAGCCCCGCACTTTGCTGCACTGCAGCGCCGGTACATCATGAGGTGCCCCTTGGCACAGTCGCACGTTGCGGACCACGGTTCGGACGCTGATCTCGCCCACGGTAACAAAAAGCTCGCAGCGTTGGCCCTCGGGGCCATCGGCGTGGTTTGCGGCGACATCGGCACCAGCCCGCTCTACGCGTTTCGCGAGGCCATCAAGGCCACGAGAGACGCTCAGGGTGTCGTGCCGCAGTCCGCCGTCTTGGGTGTGCTGTCGCTGATCCTGTGGTCGCTCATCCTGGTTGTTACGTTGAAGTACGTCGTCGTTCTTCTGCGTGCCGACAACAAGGGAGAAGGCGGCACGTTTGCGCTGCAGGCGCTGGGCCTCTCGGTCGCCAAGCGCAGCGGGCCGGTGATCTTCGCGCTCGGCATCATCGGCGCGTCGTTCTTCTATGGCGATGCCGTGATCGCACCTGCTATTTCGGTGCTCTCCGCCGTGGAAGGCCTGACGCTCGTCTCGCCCGAGCTGCACCGGTTCGTCATTCCGGTTTCCGTCTGCATCCTCATCGCGCTGTTCGCCGTGCAGTCGCACGGCACGGCCATAGTCGCCCGGTTCTTCGGGCCCATCATGGCGCTCTGGTTCATCTGTCTGGCTTTGGGCGGCCTCTATCACATCCTGGACGAGCCGCACGTCTTCGCGGCCTTGAGCCCCACCTATGGCATCTCGTTCCTGATCTCGAACGGGCTGATCGGCTTCATGGTGCTGGGCCTGGTCTTCCTGGCGGTCACGGGCGCCGAGGCGCTCTACGTCGATCTCGGCCACTTCGGCCGCAGGCCGATCCAGTATGCGTGGTTCACGTTCGTATTCCCGGCGCTCATTCTCAACTACTTCGGCCAGGGTGCCCTCGTGCTCGCCGACCCCAAGGCGATCACCAATCCGTTCTACAGCCTCTACCCGGAGTGGGCGCTGATCCCGATGGTGCTGCTGGCCACATGCGCCACCGTCATCGCCGGCCAGGCCGTCATCACCGGCGCGTTTTCGTTGACCCGCCAAGCCATCCAGCTGGGTCTGCTGCCGCGCCTGGAGATCCGTCACACGTCGGAAAGCATGGCCGGTCAGATCTATCTGCCCCGCGTCAACTGGCTGCTGTGCGCCGGCGTGCTGTTCGTCGTCGCGATCTTCAAGTCGTCGAGCAATCTGGCCGCTGCCTACGGCGTGGCCGTGACCGCCGACATGGTCATCTCGTCGATGCTCATGTTCTTCGTCGTCTGGAAGCTCTGGCGCTGGAAGCTGTGGCAGGCCGTGGCGCTGATCCTGCCGATGCTGATCATCGAGCAGGTGTTCTTCGCGGCCAACATGATCAAGGTGCTGGAAGGCGGCTGGCTGCCGCTGACGCTCGCCGCCATCCTCGCGGTCATCATGGGCACGTGGGTTCGCGGCGCCGGCATCCTGTCGCGATACACGCGCAAGAACGAGG
>JAKAXS010000189.1 GCA_021816505.1 Pseudomonadota bacterium | reverse complement strand
AAAGTCTAGGCCATAGTCTCGGCCAAAACTAGTGTGAGTAAGCCACTGGGGGCAGGCGAATTTTTGTGATCCGCAGCACGGTGGGCTAAGATCGGTATGATGAATACGCTGCGAAAGAGTTTGTTTGCGCTGGCGGCGCTTGCGCTGGCTTTGCCGGTTAGTGCGCAGGCGCAGACTTGCAAGAAGGAAGATTTCGCCACCGCGGTCGATCAGGCTGGCGCCTCGCTTCGCAAGTTCAATCTCGACAACCAGCCGAAGCTCAACGCCAAGCTCGAAGCCTTGCGCGCGAAAAAGGGCTGGAAGAAAACGGACTCGGAAGACAAAGCACTCGAGTATCTGCAGGACGGGCGCATCGGTGAACTCGACGCGCAATCCAACGAGCTTCTGACCAAGATCGACGCGCTCGGCCGCAGCGACGAGGGCAAGGCGCCGGACTGCGCCAAGCTTGGCGAGTTGAAAGCCGCCGGCGTGGAACTGCTGGCAGTGATGAAGGCGAAGTCCAGCTATACGCTGGAGAAGATCGAGATCGAATTGCAGGGCGCGAGCGCCGCGAATGTAGCGTCGCAGACGCCGAGCGCGGGCGAAGCGAAGCCCGCCGACGTCAAGATCATCAGCAAGCCCGCGGAGAGCAAGGCACCCGAGCCGAAGGTCGTCGAGACCAAACCGGCCGAGGCGAAGCCGCCCGAGCCGAAACGCGAGGCGCCGAAAGCGCAGGCCGAGCGAGCGCCTGCACCCGAAGGGCCGGCGGTAAAGCCGCTGACGCCGAAAGAAAGCGCGGAGGCGCGGGCCGATGCCCGCCGCGAGGCGCCGCCACCGGCGCCATCGTCGAACTGGCAGACGTCAAGCGAGCAGGCCATGAACGTGGAGCCGCCGCGCTCTGCAGACGCCTACTCCCCGCCCGGGCAGCCTTACGGTCCGCCCGCGGCCGAGATCATGACCGACGAGAACGAAGGCTACACGATCGACGAGATCCGTGATGCCACGCGCGGCTTCTTCGGCACCATCTCGACCAATCTCGCGTCCGTGATCGAGTACTCGTTCCAGAAGTCGGGACGGCCGACCGCGTACATTCTCGGTCAGGAAGGCGGCGGTGCATTCCTGGCGGGGCTGAGATACGGCAACGGGACGCTCTATCGCCGTTCGGGCGGCACCGGCACCACCAAGGTCTACTGGCATGGACCGTCGGTGGGATACGACGTCGGCGCGGAAGGCTCGCGCACGCTGATCCTGATCTACAAGCTGCACGATCCGGCCGATCTCTACCGCGCCTTCACCGGCATCGACGGGTCGGCCTACGTGGTGGGCGGTGTCGGGCTGACGCTGCTGAAGGGCGGCCCCGTGTTCATGGCACCCATCCGCTCCGGCATCGGCCTCAGGCTCGGCGCGAACCTCGGCTACATCCGCTTCACGCCGCACCAGACGTGGAACCCCTTCTAAATACAAAGAAGGGAGCGAACCGGAATTCGCTCCCTCTCCGCTCGGTATAAACAGACGGGCCAGACCTCGGTCCGGCCCGTCCGGTTCTCAGTTGCGCGACAGCAGCGGCGTGACGCGACGCACCGCGACGCGGCGGTTCTGCCGCTCGGCCTGCTCGGTCGAGACCTTCAGGAACTGCTCGCCGTAACCCTGGGTCGTAAGGTTTTCGGGCGGTATGCCGAACTCCTCCGTCAGGATGATCGCCACGCTCTCGGCGCGACGGTCCGAGAGACTGAGGTTGTCCTCGTCTGAGCCCACGGCATCCGTGTGGCCTTCGATGAGGAACATCTCCGACGTATTGCGATCGATGACGCGCTTCATCGCGCTGGCGACACGTTCCAGTTTGGGGAACTGGTCCGACGTGACATCCCAGGCACCGAACTCGAAGTTGATGGCGTCGAGATCGACGCGCCGCATGCGATCGCGCAGCTGTGGCGAGCGCCGCACCTCCTCCATCGAGTACGTACGATCCAACTCCTCCACCGGCGGCGCGGACAGCGCCTCGTACACGTCGACATCCGAGGCTTCCTCGTAGTCGACGATGTAATCGTCGCGCGGAATGGACATGCGCGGCGGCGGAAGGTCGATCACGGCATCGATGAAGTTGTCGTCGCGATGGCGGCGATAGTACTCGCGATTGTCGAAGTAGTTGACTTCGCGTCCATCGCGGTCGCGGCGATAGCGGCGCAACGGGCGGCCGCGATCGTCGGTCTCGGTGTAGATCTCGATGCCGCTAGGCCCGACGGAAATCGAGATGTCTAGGCCGTTCCGCTTCTCACGCCGCGTGTTGCGGTCGAGGCGCCGGAAGCGCTCGGTCTCGTCGTGACGGATGATGGTCTTGCCACCTTCCTTGACGATGACGCGCTTGTCCGGCTCTTCGATAATGACGCGCTTGCCGCCATCTTCCTTGCGCTCCTTGCGCTCCTCCTTCAGCTCCTTGAGGTCTTTGACCTCGCTGGGCGCCGCGGGCTGGGCTGCGCCTTGTCCTGGGGGAGCGGGCGCAACGGCGCCGTCCTTCGGAACTGGACCATCCTTCGCAGGCGGTGGCGTTGCGCCGGGCTGAGCCGCGTCGGGACCCTTAGCCGGGCCGGCGTCTTCTTTCGCGTCGGGTCGCTTCGAGTCAGGCCCTTTGGCGTCGGGGCCTTTCTCATCACCCTTAGGCGGAGCATCCTTCTCGACCGGTTGCTTGGGCGGTGCTTCCTTTGCGGGCACGTCGCTCTTGGGTGCCTGCTTGGGCGCGGCATCCTTTGCCTCGTCGGGCTCCTTCGCCTGTGGAGGTGGCTCCTTGGCCTCGGGCTTCGGTTCAGGCTTGGGCTTTGGTTTGGGTTTAGGCTCGGGGTCGGGTTCCGATTTTTCAGCCGGCTCCGGCGCCGCCTTTTCGGCCGGCGGCTCCTTCTTCACCGCTGGCGGTGCCTTCTTTTCTGCCTTTGGCGCGGGTTCATCGTCGGCGGGAGCCGCCTTTTTCTGCGGCGGGCCATCGTCGTCCTTCGCGCGCTCCTTCTTGGGCGGGGGACCGTCGTCGTTTCCAGATGCCCCGCCTGCGGCCGCGCCGCCTCCGTCATCATCGCGCTGACGTTGGCGCTGAGGGCGTTCGCCGCCGCCGTCACCACCACCATCGCGCGCGGCAGGCCGCTCGCCGCCTCCACCGCCACCGCGGTCGCCACGATCTTCACGGCCACCAGCGCCGCCGCCCTTTTCGTCAGGTTCGGCTTGCGCAAATTGCTGAGGTGCGGCGCGTTCGAGCGCAATGGCCGACGTCGCGCCCAACAAAGTCGCCATGATTGCGACGGCTTGCACTTTGACTTGATGCTTCACGATCAAATGTCTCCCCTTGTGCGTTTGGACACGCATTTTCACAAAGGAAGAACGCCCTCGGACCGAAATGGTGCCGCGCAAAATCACGCGACACAAGTCGTTGGGCTATCGAGAGAATTTAGTAGTCGTAATCTTCGAAATCGCGAACGTAGCGGCGGCGGCGCGGATAATCGTACCCGCGATAATAGCGGTCATCGTAGCGATCGCTGTAGACGCGGCGGGTCGGAACGGGCGGCGGACCGTCATCGTCGTTCCACCACGGCTCATCCTGATAGCGGCGTGTGCGCGGCGGAACGCGACGATTGTCGCCGCGATCGTTGGAGGCGACCGGTGCGGATTGCTTCGGCGTGCCGAATACGGTGATGCGCGTCGCCTGCTTGCCGTGCTTCGTCACCATTTTGTAGAGCGTCGCGGCGTTGCCCGGGGACAGGCGCACGCAGCCGTGCGAGGCGGGGCGGCCCAGCGCGTACACCGAGTCCGTGCCGTGAATGGCCGTGCCGCCGTGGAAGAAGATGGCGTGCGGCATCGGCGCGTAATCGTATTTGCGCGAGTACCACATCTTGGACATCCACACCGGGCGGAACGTGCCCTTGGGCGTGATGTAGCCGGTGCGTCCGGACGAGATCGACCATTTGTACTTGGCGACGCCATTCTCGGTGACGGACAGCTTCTGATTGGTGAGATCGATTGCGACCAGCAGGGTGGGCTTCGGCGGCTCCGCTTTCGGCAACGTGGGCGTGGCGGCTTCAGCCTTTTCGTCGGGCTTTGCGGCGGCGGCGGTGGACGATCCCTCCGGCTTGGTGATCGGCTTGACGGCCGGTCCCTCGGCGACAGGCGCACTCTCCTTGGCCTCGATGGCCGCGGCTTTCGCGGCAGTGGCAGCGCCCTCAATCGCAGGGCCGGGTGCAGCCGGCGCCTGCGCGGCTGACGGTGCTACCGGTGCCGGCGTTGCGGCAGCCGGCTTCTGGCCCGCATAGGGTTCGGCCGTGGCGGCCGGTCGCTCGGCGGGCTTCGGCGCATTGAGGATCTTCGGCTCGCCCGTCTTCGCAGTGTCGGCAGCCGGCGGCGTCTGGGCAACGGCCAGATTTGTGCCGAGAGCGATGGGCAAGACCGAGAAGGCCGTCGCGATTGTTGCTAGTCGGGCGGCGAGCGGCGCGGCCTTCATGGCAGCACTCCTGTTTGGTCCCAGCAGGATGATGCCACAAGGCCGATCCGGCAGCTGGTGAATGCGTCAGTGCGATTAATGTGCTGGTTTCGTGGCGGAATTTTGCGGAGCCCCGCGCGCGTATTGACGCGTGTTTTACTCACCGGAAGCCTTAACGGTTGCGTATCCGTCCAACGCGGCGGTTCGGGCCTCGGCGTGGTCGACGATGGGCTTGGGATAGGTTTTGCCAAGCACGATGCCGGCGCTTTGCAACGCCGCCGCATCGGCCTCCCAGGGGGCGTGCAGATCCGCGTCGGGAAGGCCGGCGATCTCGGGCACCCAGCGGCGAACGTAGTGGCCATCGGGATCGAAGGTCGTGCCCTGCTTCATCGGGTTGAAGATGCGGAAGTAGGGCGAGGCATCGGCGCCTGAGCCCGCGACCCACTGCCAGCTGGCGGCGTTGTTGGCCAGATCGGCGTCGACCAGGGTGTCCCAGAACCACGCCTCGCCCTGCTGCCATGAAATGAGGAGATGCTTGATCAGGAACGAGGCGACGATCATGCGCACGCGGTTGTGCATCCAGCCCGTGTGCCAGAGTTCGCGCATGCCGGCGTCCACGATGGGATAGCCGGTCTGGCCGCGTTGCCACGCGGTGAGTTTCGCCTTCTGATACTTCCACGGGTAAGCCGCGAATTCAGGGCGAAACGGCTTCTCCGGCAGATCGGGGAAATGAAACAGCAGATGATGCGAGAACTCGCGCCAGGCGATCTCCTTCAGGAACGTCAGCTCGCCCTTGCCCAGGCTGTCTCCGCCCGTGTGGCGCATCACGGCGTGCCACACGCGCGCAGGACTGATCTCGCCGAAATGAAGATGGGGTGACAGGCGCGAGGTGCCGAGCTTGTCGGGCCGGTCGCGGCTGGTCGCGTAGCCGGCGATGGTTTCGTCGAGGAAAGCTTCGAGGCGAAGCTCCGCGCCGGCCTCGCCGGGCTGCCAGGACTCGCGCATTCCGCCGGCCCAATCGGGTTTCGTGGGCAGCAGCTTCCAGTCTGCCAGCTTATCACTTTTCGGCAGTTTCACGGGCGGTGGGAGCTGCGCTGGCGCAGGCTGCGGTTTCGCCGGATCCGCGCCGCTGGACAGCGCATTCCAGAATGGTGTGTAGACCTTGAACGGTCCGCCGGTCTTGGTCTTGATGTCTTCAGGTTCGCGCAGCAGCGTGCCGGGATAGCGCTTGAACGCCGCACCCGCCTTCTCGATCGACGCTTTCAGCGTGTGCTCAAGCTTGATCGCCCACGGCTCATAGGACCGCGAGCAGTAGACGCCTTTGGCGCCGGTTTCGGTGACGAGCTTCGACAGCTCTTCCGCAATCACGCCGCGACGAAGGACCAGCGGAACGCCGAGATCGGCGAGGCTTCGGCCTAGCGCTTCCAAACTGTGATGCAGCCACCAACGCGATGCAGCGCCCATCTTCCACGCGCCGGGCGTATCGTCGTCGAGGATGTACACCGGCAGCACGCGCGCGCC
>JAKAXS010000188.1 GCA_021816505.1 Pseudomonadota bacterium | reverse complement strand
CTGCGCGAGGACTATCTCAACGCGTATGTCGCCGCGCTTGAGAACCAGGAGAAGCCGCAGATCAACGAGAAGGAATTCCGCCGCATCACCGGCGCGGACCTGCAGGACCAGTGAGGGGGCTCGTCTGAGCACGTTGGCAATGAAGTCGGGCTCTCATGATGCGCTTCCGTCGCTGGATGCGTTCTCCAAGCGATACAAGGCGGGGCAGACGCAGGTCGTCTACACGCGGCTTATCGCCGACTTGGAGACGCCGGTTTCCGCCTATCTGAAACTCGCTGCCGGCCGGCCGATGAGCTTCCTGCTCGAGTCGGTCGAAGGCGGGGCTGCGCGCGGGCGGTATTCCGTCATCGGGCTGGAGCCCGACCTGGTGTGGCGTGCGCACGGCGACGTGGCTGAAACGAACCGCACACCGGCCAAGCCGAAGGCGTTCAAGCGCGACGACAAGCCGACGCTGGATGCGCTGCGGGCGCTGTTGGCGGAGTCCCGCCTCGACTTGCCGTCCGAGCTTCCGCCGATGGCGGCGGGCGTGTTCGGCTACATGGGTTACGACACGATCCGGCTGGTGGAACGGCTGGAGGGCGTCAATCGCGACGATCTGGGTGTGCCGGACTCGGTCTTGATGCGGCCGACGCTGATCGTGATCTTCGACAGCGTGCGCGACGAGTTGAGCATCGTCACGCCGGTTCGCCCCGACGGGAAGACGCCGGCGGACAAGGCATACAAGTCGGCATTGAAACGATTGAAGAGCGTCGTCACAGCGCTCGAAGCGCCGCTGCCGCATCCGCCCGCGCTGTCAGCCAAGAAGCTTGCCGCGCCGGAGCCGCGCTCCAACACCAAGCCGTCCGAATATCTGAAGATGGTGGCGAAGGCGAAGGAGTACATCGCGGCCGGCGACATCTTCCAGGTGGTGCTGTCGCAACGTTTTTCCGCGCCCTTCGCGCTGCCGCCGTTCTCGCTCTATCGCGCGCTGCGACGGCTCAATCCGTCGCCGTTCCTGTTCCATCTGGAGTTCGGCGAGTTCGCACTCGTGGGCTCCAGCCCCGAGATCCTGGTGCGCGTGCGCGACGGTCAGGTCACGATCCGGCCGATCGCCGGTACGGCGCCGCGCGGCGAGAGCGATCAGCAGGACAAGGCGCTGGGCGAGGCGCTGCTGAAGGATCCCAAGGAACGTTCCGAGCACCTGATGCTGCTCGACCTCGGCCGCAACGACATCGGCCGCGTCGCCGAGACGGGCTCCGTGGAAGTGACCGATCAGTTCGTCATCGAGCGCTACAGCCACGTGATGCACATCGTGTCGAACGTCATCGGGCGCTTGGCCGGCGACAAGGACTCGGTCGATGCGCTGATGGCGGGCTTCCCCGCTGGCACAGTCTCCGGCGCGCCCAAGGTGCGGGCGATGGAAGTGATCGACGAACTGGAGAAATCCAAGCGTGGGCCATACGCCGGCTGCGTCGGCTACTTCACGGCCGACGGGGAGATGGACACCTGCATTGTCCTGCGTACCGCGCTCGTGAAGGATGGCGTTCTGCACGTGCAGGCCGGTGCCGGCGTCGTGTACGACAGCCTGCCGGAAAACGAGCAGCAGGAGTGCATCAACAAAGCCAAGGCGATCGTGCGTGCCGCCGAGGAGGCCGTACGGTTCGCCAGCAAGCGCCGTGGCGCGGGCAAGTCGGGTGGCAACGGCGGGCCATTTGCTTGAGCTTGGCGCCTAGGCCGGCCTCGGCTTGACAGTCCTCCAGAACACGGGCCTCTTCGTCACATGCTGACGCTTTCTCTGTTGCGCCATGCCAAATCCAGTTGGGATGATCTCGATCTCGACGACTTCGACCGTCCGCTGTCGAAACGCGGCGCCAACGCGGCCCCGGAGATGGGCCGCGCGATGCGTGAGCTGAAGCTGAAGCCGGATCTGGTTCTGTGCTCGACCGCCGTCAGGACACGCGCGACCGTGGCACTCGTCCTGCTGGAACTGGGGCCGCCCCCGCCCGAGGTGCGCTACGAAGACGGTCTCTATCTCGCGTCTCCCACAAGCATCCTGGGACAAATCCGCAAGACCGCGAAGTCAGTGCGCAACCTGCTGGTCGTCGGGCACAATCCCGGAATGCATGCGCTGGCGCTGGAACTCACCGGTGCCGCGAAGCGCGAAGACATGGCCGAACTGGCCACCAAGTTCCCCACGGCGGCGCTGGCGAACATGACGTTCGACCTCGACAGCTGGCGTGATGTCGGCGCGGGGCTCGGCCATCTCGTCGTGTTCATGACGCCGCGCAATCTGGCTTGACGCTGGCGGACCCCCAGCCCCACATACGGCACCACGTACTGGTCAACCCGGCACATCGGACACGGTTTTCGCATGCTTCTTCTGATCGATAACTACGACAGCTTTACGTACAACCTTGTCCACTTCCTGGGCGAGCTGGGCGCGAGCTGCGAGGTGCATCGCAACGACCAGATCAGCACGGACGAGGTGTTGAAGAAGAAGCCGAAGGCCATCGTTCTGTCGCCGGGGCCGTGCACGCCAAACGAGGCCGGCATCTGTCTCGACCTCATCGCCAAGGCGGGGCCGACGATCCCGCTGCTCGGCGTCTGTCTGGGGCACCAGGCCATCGGCCAGACGTACGGCGGCAAAGTCATCCGCGCGCCGGTGCCGATGCACGGCAAGCTGTCGCCCATCACACACAGCGACAAGAGCGTGTTCAAGGGGCTGCCGAAGACGTTCGAGGTGACGCGCTATCACTCGCTCGTCGTGGAGCGGTCGTCGCTGCCGGACACGCTGGAGATCACGGCGGAGACATCCGACAAGATCATCATGGGCCTGATGCACAAGACGCACCCCGTGCATGGCGTGCAATTCCATCCCGAAAGCATCGCTTCGCAGCAGGGGCACGCGCTGCTGGAGAACTTCCTGAAGATCGCCGGCTTCCAAACGAAGAAGCGCAAGGCCGCCTAGAGCACGTTCGCTCTTGTCGGCATCGGCTTGTTTGGCGCGACCGTGCTGTAGCTCTTGTTTGAGGCTCTGGTTCACGTCCTCGACGCGAGCAGAATGGCTCGCGTCTCGAACGATCAGGCTCTAGGCAGGCGCTTTCTCCGACGCCTTGCGGAAGATTTCCGGCAAGAGGTCACGGACGCGTATCGGCGCCGCCTCGATGTACGGCAGCGGCCGCGTGACGTCGATAGCGGCGACGCCGATGCGGGCCGTCAGCGCGCCGTTGAACAAACCTTCGCCCAGACGCCGCGAGAGGCGGCGTAGCAGATCCTGCCCGAGGAACTGGCCAAGCAGGTCGTCGGTCATCGCCAAGCCGCCGGTCGCCAGAATGTGGCCGATGACCATGCGCGCGAGGCGAAGTGCGCCGACGATGCCGGGGCGCCCGCCATAGAGACCGGCGAGCGCGCGCAACAGGCGCAGGTTTTCGGCCAGCACGTAGATCATGGCGATCCACACCATCGGCGACAGCGCGGTGACGATGCTGACGCGCTTGGCGGACTTGAGCACCAGACGGCGCGCCTCGTTGTCGAGCGGAGCGATCAGTTCGCGCTCGGCGATCGCGAACAGGTCGCCCGGGTCGCGGACGTCGCGTTCGTGCTCGCCGAGCCTGGCCATCCCCCACTTCAGCTCGGGACGGGACGCAAACAGGGTCTTCAAATTCTTGACGGCGGCGCGTTCGGCCTTGGCGTCGCGCGTTCGTAGCGCGTCGCCGACCTCGCGACGCAGGTGTGACAGGCGACGCAGGCGCAGGAGGCCGACAAGCTCGCGCAGCACCATGACCGCGAGCGAGACCGTCGCGATGGCGGCCAGTGCCGTCGCGAGCCAGCCGACCCAGTCATTGCGCGCCATCGCGCTGGAGACGAAGGCGGTGAAGGAGAGCGAGATCGCCAGGATGGCGAGACTGGTGGACGCCGACAGGAAGATGGCACCCCAGCGCAGGCCGCGGCGAACGTCGGCGCCGGTCGGCAGACTGGCGGGCACAACGGCGGAGGGCGGCTCGGCGCCGGCGAAGGCATCGATAGGATCGGGTTCGGCCGCTGCGAGATCGAGAGCGGGGTCGTCGGGGGCGAAGACGCGCGGTCGACGTGGCGGGCTATGTGCCGTCATGAGAGCCGGTCTCCCAACAGGAACTCGAGCGCGCGATCCAGCCGGACGTGGGGCAGCGGCGGCGTAGTGCCGTCAGCTCCTGCAGGACGGACGCGCGGCGGGCGAAATTTGACGAACATTGCCGCGTTGCCGAGCGTCCCGGCGCGATCCAGCGCGGCGCTGGGATCGATCGGCAGGTCACCGGGAAAGATGGCGGCTTCGCGGATGCCGTCGAACGTCTGGCCGTCGACCACTTCGCCGGGAAGCGGCGTGCCGATGATGCACGGCAGGCGTTCTCCGTCATGCTTCGCCTCGGCTTCGCGCGTCGCGCGCAAGGCCGCCAGCGCGAGAACGCCGACGTCCGCGCCGGCATCGGCAGCGCGCGCGATCGCGCGATCGGTCACCAGACGCAGAATGGCTTCGAGCCGGTCGTGGCTGCTGTGATGCAGGTGATCGGCCTTGGTGGCGGCAAACAGCAGCTTGTCGATGCGCCGGCCGGTCAGGAGGGACAGCCAGCTGTTGGCGCCGGGGCGGAACGCGCGCAGGGCTGCTTCGAGCGCGCGCTGCAGATCGTTGACGGCGGCGGGGCCCTCGTTCAGGGCGGCCAGCACATCGACGAGGACGATCTGCCGGTCGATACGGCTGAAGTGATCGCGGAAGAACGGACGGACGACGTGCGATTTGTAGCTCTCGAAGCGACGCTCCATCATGGCGCCGAGGCTGCCGCGCGCCGCCGCGCCGCCGGGCGGGACATCGAGAGGGAAGAACGTCAGCAGCGGCGAGCCCGCAAGGTCGCCGGGCATCAGGAAGCGGCCGGGGCTCAGCGTCGAGGTTCCGCCGCGCGCGCCGCGGGCTGCGTGAAGGTAGGCGGTGAAGATGCGCGCGCCGGCAATCGCCGCCTGCTCGTTCTCGGGCGCGGCCGGGTCCAGCGTCGCGGCGTGCGCAAGCCAGGGAGCGGCGGCGTTCGCGCGGAGCGCCTCGCGCGCGAGCTTCATGGCTTCCGTCGACCACTGCTCGTACGACTGGTCCAGCATGCCGAGGTCGATCAGCCATTCGCCGGGATAGTCGACGATGTCGACGTTCAATCGCGGTACGCCGATGGCCCGGCGCAGAGCCGTCTCCGGCTTGAATTCGATCGTCACGCGCAGTTCGGAGATGTGCCGCGTGCTCTCTGGCCACGCGGGCGGATCGGCCGACAGGGCGGCGACGTGGGCTTCATAATCGAAGCGCGGCACCGCATCGTCTGGCTGCGGCACGAGATAGGCTCCGGTCAGCCGGCGCTCCGCGGACACCGCGAAAAACGGCAGACGGCCTTGGGTCACCAGGTTGCGAATGAGTGCGGTGATGAACACGGTCTTGCCGGAACGGGACAGGCCCGTGACGCCGAGACGGAGATTGGGCGTGAACAGGTCGCCAAGATAGGCTCCGGCGGACTGGAGGGCTTCGCCGGACAGAGCTGACAGGTCGGGGAAACGCAACGGGGAGACCTCGTTTGCAAGGTCTCCCCTAGTTAGGCTCATGATCGGGGCGCCGCAAGAACCTGGAAGGACCTGGCGGCGGGTTCGGCTCAGCCGTAGAACACCACGACGACGCCGGCACCGAATACGACGAGCCCCATGAGAACGATGGCGCCGGAGCGCATGAACTCGATCATTTGGCTGTTTCCTTCGAAGAAGCTAGCGATCCAACTTGAGGAGCATGCTAGTCCCACACCCGTGAATTCCCCCTGAAGAGACCCTTCATGTGGCGTTCATGTGGCAGCCATGTTGCCGCTAAGTCTCAGCCACTTTGACGACGCACGTTCAGCTACTCGCGCCGGCGCGCCATGAAGGCAAGGCGCTCAAATAAATGAACATCCTGCTCATTTTTTAACAAGGCGCCATGCAGCGGCGGAAT
>JAKAXS010000187.1 GCA_021816505.1 Pseudomonadota bacterium | reverse complement strand
CCGATCTCCGTTCAGCTGCCGTCTCCCAGCGCCCGTGTGGCAAAAACGAAGCACGCAAGGCTTTGACAATTTGGCCTTTCTTGCCGACGATGGGGCCAGTTAATTCGTAACGAGTTGAGTTCCGTATGCGTGCACGCGAGGGAAAGCGACGTCCGAATTCCGCGCCGCGGTATCAGGCGCTGGCCGGGGAAACGGCAGCCCGCGCTGCCGCCCATGACGCGCGCAGGGCCGAGGCGGCCCGCCTGGAATCCGCGCGATTCTTCCACGATCTCAGACGCGGCCTGCGCATGGCGCGCGTTGCCATCGCCAATCGCGTGGGTACCGATCCCGAGGTGATCGAGGCGCTGGAAGCCGGCGCGATCGATCGATTGCCGCCGTGGCCAGCCACAATGCGCATCGTCACGAATTACGCCGGCCTCGTTCAACTCGATCCGCGGCCCGTGCTGCATGCCCTGCACTTTGCCATGATGCATCGCCAGCAGGTTTTGGCGCGGGAAAGCTGGCTTCAGCGGTTGCGCCGCAAGCTATCGGCATCGCGAAGCTCTTCGGGCGCCGGACAGCATGGACATTCCACGACGTTGACGTGGGTCGCCGGCGTTGGCGTGCCCGCAGTTCTTGTCGGCTCCTTGATGCTGACGTCCGGCTTGCAGGCCTCGCAGCTGCCGGGACCGTTGGCCTCGATGTTCGGGCTGGAGCGCGCGACGCGTGCCGAGTCCATCAAGCGCCTGGAGGGGCTGGTATGGATCGACGCCGCCGATCCGCGAAAGCGTCGCGGCGATAAATTGCCAGGCAACACCCGTTAGGATTAGATGCGCGCCCAACACCCGCCCGCTCCCCCGCGGCGCGGGCCCACTCATTTGTTGTAGCGGCCTGCATGAGCACGATACCGACCGAAAAACTCGATAAACTGGTGCAACGCTGGGAGACGATCCAGGCGGAGCTGAACCAGGGCGGCGTCAACCAAGCGACGTACGCCAAGCTCACCAAGGAATTCTCCGATCTCAATCCCGTGATCGAGACGATCAACACGTTGCGTGCCGCGGAACGCGAGGAAGCCGACCTCGAGCAGATGTCGCGCGATGCGTCGGCCGACAAGGAAATGGCTGCGCTGGCTTACGACGAGTTGCAGGCCGTGCGTGACCGCTTGGAGGGGCTGCGCGGCGAACTCAAGATCGCGCTGCTGCCGAAGGACGCCGCCGACGAGAAGAGCGCAATTCTGGAAGTGCGCGCCGGCACCGGTGGTGACGAAGCGGCGCTCTTCGCAGCCGATCTCTATCGCATGTACACGCGCTACGCCGATCTGAAGGGCTGGAAGACGGAGGTCATCTCCATGTCGGAGAGCGATCTCGGCGGCTTCAAGGAAGTGGTGGCCTCGATCACCGGCCAGGGCGTGTTCGCGCGGCTGAAGTTCGAGAGCGGCGTGCACCGCGTGCAGCGCATTCCCGCAACCGAGAGCGGCGGGCGCATTCATACGTCGGCCGCCACGGTGGCGGTGCTGCCGGAAGCCGAGGACGTGGATATCGATATCAAGCCCGAGGACATTCGCATCGACACGATGCGCGCGAGCGGCGCGGGCGGTCAGCACGTCAACAAGACGGACAGCGCGGTGCGCATCACGCACCTTCCCACGGGCATCATCATCGTCTCGGCCGAGAAGTCGCAGCATCAGAACCGCCGGCTTGCGATGCAGGTGCTGCGCTCGCGTCTCTATGAGGTGGAGCGCGAGCGGCTGGACAGCGAGCGTTCGCAATCGCGCAAGTCGCAGGTGGGTTCGGGAGACCGCTCGCAGCGCATCCGCACGTACAATTTTCCGCAAGGCCGGGTGACGGACCACCGCATCAACCTGACGCTGCACAAGATCGATCAGGTGATGGTGGGTGATGGGCTGGACGAGATCATCGATCCGCTGATCGCCGAGCATCAGGCCGGGCTGCTGGCCGAGATGGAGAACGGCCGTGGTTGAGGAAAGCGTCAGCACCGCCACACGGCGCGTGACGAAGCTGCTGGCGCAGGCCGGTGTCGAAACGCCCGAGCGTGACGCGCGTTTGCTCATCGCGGCGGCCATCGGCGGGACGCCGGCTGATTTGATCGTGCGCCCGGAACGCCTGTTCGCGATCAGTGAAGGGGCCAAGCTCCAGGCGTTCGTCACGCGGCGGACGCAGCGCGAACCGGTCTCGCGTATTCTGGGCGAGCGCGAGTTCTACGGACGGCCGTTCGCAATCACGCCCGCGACGCTGGATCCGCGCCCGTGCTCCGAAACGCTGATCAGCGCGGTGCTCGACATTGTCGACGAGGGAGGCGGGCGTGATCGCCGGCTGCGGTTGATTGACGTGGGGACGGGATCGGGATGCCTGGCCATCACGCTGGTCAGCGAACTCCCCAACGCGACCATTCTGGCGACCGACGTCAGCGCGGAAGCGCTCGAGACCGCCGAGCAGAACGCGCGGGCCAACGGCGTCGCCGATCGCATCACCTTCGCGCAGCGGCGGACGCTTCAGGACGTCGGCGGGCCGTTCGATATCGTGATCTCCAACCCGCCGTACATCCCGGCAGCCGACATCGTGGGCCTGGCGGACGAGGTTAAGAAATTCGATCCGCGCGGAGCCCTTGACGGGGGAAGCGACGGTCTCGACATCTATAGAGAGATCGCCGCCGGCTTGGCGGCCGTCGTCGCGCCGGGTGGCTGGGCCGTTCTCGAAGTCGGCGCCGGGCAGGCCCGGGACGTAGAGCAAATTCTGCGATCCGCGACGCCGCAGAGTTCTATAGCCCACTGCCGCACATGGCTGGATTTGGGCGGCCACACGCGATGTGTGGCGATGGAGACACAACTGTAACGCTACCGACGAAAGCGCTTGGATTCACTCTGCAACCGGGCTAGTGTTTGGATCAGGCGAATTTGACAGGGCGCGGTAGCCGCTGATCTGCTTCTGCAGGATCATTCAAGACGCGCACTATCGAAATTGCGAAAGCGGATGACGGGCCGTGCGGGTGGCCCAAGTTTGCTGGTGTCGTCAGGCTCGTCAGCACCAATCGCGAGTACGCCATTCTTCCTTTGGATCGACCAAGTCGCCTTTGCGCGTGAATGAGATATGGGAAGCTGCCGGGCGCCGAAGCCATTGAGGCTGCGCTAGCGGATACAGCTCCCTCGGAACTGAACCGACTTTCTGCCGCGAGGTCGCGGCATGCGGCACACCACCAAACAAACCAGTTTTTCAACGACTAGAGAATGGATCCGATGAGGCAGGGCCAGCAGAACCGCAGAGGTCGCGGTCGCAACAATAACCACAGCCACAGCAACAACAATCATCAGCACCGCAAGGGCGGGCAGAACCCGATCTCGCGTAGCTATGAAAGCGCCGGCCCGGAAACGAAAATCCGTGGCACGCCAGCGCACATTGCTGAGAAATACATGCAGCTGGCGCGTGACGCGCAGTCTGCCGGCGATCCCGTGCTGGCAGAGAACTACCTGCAGCATGCCGAGCACTACAATCGCATCATCCTGACCTATCGCGAGCAGCAGATACAGAACGGTGAGGTGCTCACCGGGAGCCCGCAGCTGGGCCGTTATCGCGCCCCGGGTTCAGACGAGGACTTCGGCGACGAAGACGGTTCGGACGATGCCTCCGGCAACATGCAGCAGCCGGGCGGATCGCTGCCCATGCGTCCGGGCGAACCGCAGCCGCGCTTCGAGGGCGGCAACTCCCAGCGCTTCGACGATCGTCCGCAGCGCGGCGATAGACCGGATCAACCGCGCCATCGCGACCGCGACCGGAACTTCGATCGCGGCGACCGTCAGGATCGCGGTGACCGCCCCGAGCGCAATGACCGTCAAGACCGGGGCGAACGTCCTGATCGTGGCGACCGCCCCGACCGCGTTGAACGTTCTGAGCGGGTCGAGCGCTTCGATCGTCCGGAGCGTACCGAGCGTAGCGACCGGCCTGAACGCAGCGAGCGGCCCGAACGTGCTGAACGCCCGGAGCGTGCTGAGCGCGCGCCTGCGCCGGAAGCGACGGAAGCCGCCGCCAGCGGTGGACCGCGTCGCCGTGAACGCGCGCCGATGCCGGCACACGAGCAGCCTGAGTTTCTTCGCCGCCCGGTGCGCAGGCCGCGCCGTGAAGCGGCCGACGAGACCGCCGAAGGCGAAGCACCGGCTCCTGCAGCCGCGGGCGTAGGCGACGGCGAGTAAACCGTCACGTGGTTATCCGATTGTTTTGAGCGCAACGGACCGACGCGGCCCGCCCGCTAAGCGGGAGCCGTGGCTGGCAGGGTGACGGCGTCACCGACGGCTAGCTGTCCTCGTTCCGACACGCGGGCGTAGACGCCGAAATCGATATGCCCCCATTGCCGGCGCAGGAAGGCAGGGATGTCGGCGTCGCGGTTACCCGTGTCCGGATCCACGTTGGTCGCGGCGCAGCGGTCCACCCGTTCCGTCACCACGACGCGCACGCCTGCTGAACCCAGCCGCAGTTCGCGCCCCAGCCATGTGAATTCGCTCCAGGCGGGTGCTCCGGCGATGACGATGTTCGGCCGGAAGCGCAGCGGATCGAGCTTGCGGCCCATGGCGCGCTCCAGCTCAGCCAGCGTCGTCAGGTTGACGATGTGGACATACTTCTCCGCGACATCCGTGAAGTTGTGGCCCGGCGCGTGGATGATGCGCGGCGGACCGCGCAAGCTGTCCTTCATGTAGGCGGCGAGAAACTGCTCGATCAGGGCACGGCCGGTGCGCGTCTTGAGATCGCCGCGGACGATGACCTTGCCGCCGCGCGCGATCGTCAGCACCTCGGTCGTCTCGTCGAACGTCGTTTTGAGCGCCGCGAGGCGCTCGTCGCGCATCAGCGTCAGGAACGTGATCTTGGGACGGTGGGCCGGGTTGGCCGGATCGAAGCGGCTCGGGCCGTTCTCGATGGCATAGGCGCGGTCGAATGGGATGGTCTCGTCCTGCTCCAGGCGCACGCTGGGGAGCGCTTGTGGCGTCAGGCCTTTGACGGGGTAGCGATAGATGCCCGTTACCGTGATTTCGGCCGTCACTTTTACCTGCCCCCAAATTTCGCTTTGAAGGCCGCAGGATGCCCCCTTTTGCGACGTTGCGGCAATCCTATATCAAGAGCACTTCCTCGGACGGCGGGCGCCGAATGGGTCCGTGCGGCCGGGGAGCATCCTGATGTTGACGGCGTCGTGCCACGGGCCAAAATTGGGCGTGCACGGCGTGCCGAGGTGGGAGAATACATATGAACTTCGAACGCTACACCGACCGGGCCAAGGGATTCGTCCAGTCCGCCCAGAACCTCGCACTGCGCGAGGGACACCAGCAATTCACGGCCGAACATCTTCTGAAGGTGCTGCTCGACGACCCCGAAGGGTTGGCGGCGGGCCTGATCAATCGCGCGGGCGGCGACGCCGGCGAAGCGCTGCGCACCGTCGAGGCGACGCTGGCCAAGCGGCCCAAGGTTTCGGGCGGCGGGGCCGGACAGTTGTATCTCGCGCCGGAACTGGCCCGTCTGTTCGATGCGGCCGAGAAGCTGGCCGACAAGGCGAGCGACAAGTTCGTCACGGCGGAACGGCTTCTGTTGGCACTCGCCATCGAGAAGGGCAGCGAGGCCGGCAAGATCCTGGCGCAGGCGCGCGTGACGCCCGAGGCGATCAACGGCGTCATCAACGAAATCCGCAAGGGCCGCACGGCCGACAGCGCGTCCGCCGAGCAGGCGTATGACGCGCTGAAGCGCTATGCGCGCGACCTGACCGAGGCGGCGGCGGCCGGCAAGCTCGATCCCGTGATCGGGCGCGACGAAGAGATCCGCCGCACCGTGCAGGTGCTGTCGCGGCGGACCAAGAACAATCCCGTGCTGATCGGCGAGCCGGGCGTGGGCAAGACCGCGATCGCGGAAGGCCTGGCGCTGCGCATCATCCACGGCGACGTTCCCGAGAGCCTGAAGGACAAGAAGCTGCTGGCGCTCGACATGGGCTCGCTGATCGCGGGCGCAAAGTATC
>JAKAXS010000186.1 GCA_021816505.1 Pseudomonadota bacterium | reverse complement strand
CCCGGCAGCCGCGAGGCGATCAGGCGTCCTGCATCGGCAAGGAGATCTCGCCCGATCAGCACGTCATACGTGCGTGCGCCAAGCGCGACCGATACCGCGCGAGTGCCCTGTGCCGTGTCGCGAGAAGTTGCTGCGTCAGCCATGAAATTTCAGTCGTTGCGAGAAGGAAATTGGTGCCGCCCGTCCTATCAGACCGCAGCGGCAGGCGCCAGCGCGCCGCTGGATCGCAGCGCCTCGATCACGTCGGTAACGATAACCTCGTGCGCCACGTCGCGGCTTTCCACCACCACGTCCGCTTCCGCATAGATGGGATAGCGCGCGTCCATGAGCTTGCGCATGGTCGCTTCCGGGTCGCCGGTCTTCAGCAGCGGCCGGTGATCGCGTTTCGCCACGCGCCGCATCAGCACCGGCAGCTCGGCCTTCAGCCAGATGGAAATGCCGTGCGCCTTGATGTTCTCGCGTGTCTCCGGATTGACGAACGCGCCGCCACCCGTGGCGAGCACCTGCGGGCCGGCGCCCAGCAATCGCGCGATCACGCGCCGCTCGCCGTTGCGGAACTCCGTTTCGCCCCAATCGGAGAAAATGTCGGTGATGCTTTTGCCGGCCACGCGCTCGATCTCGTCGTCGGTATCGACGAAGGGCATGCCGAGCCGCGTTGCCAGCCTTCGCCCCACGGACGACTTTCCGCAACCCATCAGCCCGACCATCACCAGCGAACGGCTGCCGAGCGCATTGCGCACGGCCTCCGCGATGGCAGCATCGTCCTGTGAGTGTTGCTTCATGGAACCGGGTTCACCACGAATCGTGCAAGAATGCCAGCCGTTGCCGACCCGCCGGGCCGGTTAGGCTCAAACCGTCATAATGGCGCCTCTTTGCGACGAGAGATAGCAGCAGCAGCCGGTCAAGTTAAATGCCCACCGTATTTAGGTTTCTCTCAATAGTTGGTGTGCTGGCGGCGGCGCTGTACGGCGGGTCTTACTTTCTTGCGGCGCGCTTCGAACCGGCGCCGGAAGAAACGTCGAGCGTCGTGCCGGGAGTCAAAATTCGCCGTTGAGCGCGTCCATGACCCAACGCCGGCCCCGCATTTTTACCCTCGCCGCGCTTCTGACGGCAACGCTGGCTGCTGCCCCTCCTTCTCACGCTCAAGATTTCTTCGACTGGCTCGAGGGCAAACCTGCCCCGAAGAAGCAGGAGACGTTCAAGGGCGAGGTGCCCGAAGCCGTGCAGCGTGACACGCTGCCGGAGATCGCACCCGCGCCCCAGGACATGTCGCCGGCAGCAGCCGCCCGATCCGGCCCGGATCAATACGGCGAGCCCGTGCCGCGCGGCCCCGAAGGCGAGGCTTACGACGACCAGGGCAATCCCGCCGAACCCGCTCCGGGCGACGACGATCAGTTCGATCCGCTCGAAGCGCGTCGCGCCCGTGTGGAGGGCGCACGCCCGCCCCCGCGCGCGCCCGCACCAGCAGCCCCGGCGCGAGCGCAAAGAGAATGGCAGAATCCTGATGATGCCGCCCCCCGGAGCGGCGAACGCTTCGCGCCCGGAACGTACGAGGCCGATGAGTCCGTGCGCGACGGCGCTTACGAAAATGCACCGGCCGGCCGCCGGCAAACGATGCGCGCACCGCCGCAGCGGGACTATCAAGATGCCCCCGAGCCGCAACGAGAGCCTGCTTATCGCGACGAGCGGAGCGCGCCGCGGGACGGCGGGCAGCCGCAGTACCGTCCGCAGGGCAACGCACCGTCTCGAGTCGAACGCGACAACCTCGATGGACCACGGACTGAGGGCGGCGCGCCCTACAATGCCTGGGCCGGCATGCCGGTCGGCGAACTCGAAGAGATGCTCTCGAAGCTCGACCTGCCTCCGCACTCACCCACCCTTCACGGCCTGTGGCTTCGCCTGATCACGGCGCGCCCGTCCGGCTCCGACCCCAAACTTTCCGCTATTCGCGCCGACGCGTTGAACCGTACCGGCATGATCCGCGAGGCGGCAGCGGCCCTGGCCGAGGCGGGCGACGTCTCCGCCGACCCCGTCATGGCGACGCTCGCGGCCCGCACCGCCATCGGCGCCGGCAACACCGAGCAGGGCTGCGAGACGGCGCGCAGCCTGACCAGCGCCGTCGCGGCAAAGATGCCGCCGCACTTGAAAGGCGAGGTGATCCTGATCGCCGGCTTCTGCGCGGCCGCGTCGGACAACAAGCCGGCCGCCGGCATCGCGGGCGAACTCGCCATCGAGAACGGACTACATGATCACGCCGGCCCGGCAGCGCTGAAGGCGATCGCCGCGGGACAGAAGCCGTCCGTCGAGCCCGGCAAGAAGGTGTCCCTGCTCGACTATCGCATCCTTCAGATCGGCGGCCCGGTGGATCTCTCGCACGCCGTGCCGACGGCTTCTCCGGCGCTGCTGGCCGTGTTGGCACGCGACACGAAGGCCGATCCCGCCACCCGCCTCGCCGCCGCGGAAGCGGCCGCCGCCCTCAACGCCATATCACTGGAAGAACTTTCGGCCGCCTATCGCGGCAGCGCCGATCAGCAACGGCAGGTGGAACTCAGCGACGCCGCGCCGAATGCCGGCCACCCTATGCGCCGCGCCGAACTCTTCGTCGCCGCCGAAACCGAGCGCACGCCGGCCCGCAAAGCCCGCATCATTCGCGCCTTCCTCGACGAAGCACGCCGCGCCGGTTTCTACTGGGCCGCCCTGCAGCTGATGGCACGCCCGTCCAACGACCTGCAGGCGACGCACGAGATCGGCTGGTTCGCCGAAACCGCGATCGAGGCGAGCCTGGCCGGCGGCGATTTCGCGGGCGTCCATCGCTGGGCAAACTTCGCCGCATCGCTGGACCCGCAGGGCCGCGCCGATTTGCGCCACTGGCTTGCCCTCGCCGACATCGCCGAGCCGGACGCGCGCGATCGGTCACAACATCTCGCCGTCATCGAGGAACTGGCGCAGCGCGGCCGTTTCGACGCGACCCTCCTGCATCGCCTGGCCACCGTGCTCGACGCGCTGGACACGCAGGTCCCGATGCCATTGTGGGAAGCCGCCAGCCGCACCGAGCAGCCGTCCACCGGACACCTGCCGGATACCGGCGTGCTGTCTCAACTGCAGGACGCCGCCAAGAAACGCGACTTCGCGCGCACGGTGCTGCTGACGTTGCGAACGGTCGGCCCCAAGGGCGCGGAAAGCGCGCACATGATCGCGCTCGGCGACTCCCTCCGCGCCCTGAAGCGCGCGGGGCTGGAACCCGAAGCCCGCCGTCTCGCCTTGGAAGCGCTCTTTCCCTCTTGGCCGCGCGCCAACAATTCCTGATGCAACCTCGCACGCACATCACGGCGTTCCTGGACATGCTGGCCGCCGAGCGTGGCGCCTCACCGAACACGCTGGCCGCCTACCGGCGCGACCTCGATGCCTTCGCCGCCGACGTCGCATCGCGTGGCCACGACATCATCTCCGCGACGCGCGACGACATCACCGCGCACCTTCACGCCGCCTCGGCGGAGGGGCTGGCGCCCGCCTCGCGCGCGCGCCGGCTCTCCGCGATCCGCCAACTCTACAAGTTCCTCGAAGCCGAAGACGTCATCGCCGAGGACCCCTCTGTTGGCATCTCCGCGCCGCGCAAGGATCGCGCTTTGCCCAAAACGCTTTCCGTCGCCGAGGTCGATCAGCTGCTGGAAACGGCGCGGGCCGCAACCGAAGGCGTCAAAGGCCGCGACCTCGTCCGCGCGGTCCGCTTCCATTGCCTCATCGAAGTGCTCTACGCGACGGGCCTGCGCGTCTCCGAACTGGTGTCCTTGCCCCGCACCGTGCTGAAGGGCGACGACCGCGTGCTCACCATCAAGGGCAAGGGCGGTCGCGAGCGGATCGTGCTGCTGAACACCTCCGCGCGGAACGCCATCCAGCGCTACCTCAGCCTCGGCCACGACCCGGGCGACGGCGTCGCGCCGATGCTGCCGACGAAATGGCTGTTCCCGTCAAAGAGCGTCGAAGGGCACCTCACGCGCCAGCGCTTCGGCCAGGACCTCAAGGAAGCCGCCATCGCCGCCGGCCTCGACCCCGACCGCGTCAGCCCGCACGTGCTGCGCCACGCCTTCGCCAGCCACCTTCTGGACCGCGGCGCCGATCTGCGCGCCGTCCAGCAACTGCTCGGCCACGCCGACATCTCCACGACTCAGATCTACACCCACGTCCTGGAAGAACGCCTGAAGCAGGTCGTGCTGCAGCACCATCCGTTGGGGAAGAAGGCGTAGGACCGGAAAAGTAGATCGATGCACATCCAATACCAAGCGTTAGCCCTGTCCCCTCGCCGCCTTGACACCCTTTCTCGCAGGCGCGAATGTCCGCGCAACTGAAGGTCCGGGACCGTCTTGCCGGCCGGACTAGGGCGCACCAGATAATGACGTAGCGCCAATAGCTTAACGAGGCCAGGTTGGAACAGCGCAACATCACCGTCCGCACGTATCTCGACTTCGAGAAGCCGATCGCCGAGCTCGAAGGCAAGGTCGCCGAGTTGCGCTCGATCGGCGATGGCGACGGCGTTCAGATCTCCGAGGAAGTGCGCAAGCTGGAGCAGAAGGCCAAGTCGGCGCTCGTCGACACCTATGCCAAGCTGACGCCCTGGCAGAAGACCCAGGTCGCCCGCCATCCCGAGCGGCCGCACTGCCTGGACTACGTGGCGGCGCTGATCGAAGACTTCACGCCCATGGCCGGCGACCGCTATTTCGCGGAAGACGAGGCGATCATGGGCGGCCTCGGCCGCTTTCGCGGGCGGCCTGTCGTGATCATCGGCCACGAGAAGGGCTCCGACACAGAAAGCCGCATCCGCCACAACTTCGGCATGGCCAAGCCCGAGGGCTACCGCAAGGCCGTGCGTCTGATGGAGCTTGCCGACAAGTTCGGACTGCCGGTCATCAGCCTGGTCGACACGGCCGGCGCGTACCCCGGGATCGGCGCGGAAGAGCGCGGCCAGGCCGAAGCCATCGCCCGCTCGACGGACTGCTGTCTCGGCCTCGGCGTGCCGCTGATTGCCGTCGTTATCGGCGAAGGCGGCTCGGGCGGCGCGGTCGGCATTGCCAGCGCCAATCGCATCCTGATGCTGGAGCACGCGATCTACACCGTGGCCTCGCCGGAAGCTGCCGCCTCGATCCTGTGGCGCGACAGCGCCAAGGCGATCGACGCCGCCACGAACATGAAGATCACCGCGCAAGACCTCGAAGGTCTCGGCGTCATCGATGTCATCATCCGAGAGCCGGTGGGTGGCGCCCATCGCGACCGCCCGGCGATGATTCAAGCCGTCGGCGACGCGATCGCCAAGTCGCTGACGGAATATGAAAACAAGACGCCCGAGCAGATCAAAACACAGCGCCACGAGCGCTTCCTGCAGCTCGGCCGCAGTCTGTAGGCTGCTGTCTGCCCGCCCGCTTTGAGCGTGCGTAGGCCAGACCCCAATAATTCTCGTCTCTCCGCAACGTCGGCCTCGACCTGCTCCCTCTCCCCATCGCCCTGCACTTGCGATGGGGAGAGGGTCGGGGTGAGGGGCAGCCGCTTGCGCTGACGCTAGAACCTGCCCCTCACCCTAACCCTCTCCCCGTAAGGACGGGGAGAGGGAATCAGGCCAGCAATTCGCGTCTCCCTCGAGATGGCGTTGCGCATCACGCGCGGACGCAAACAGAAAACGCCGGAGTGCTTCTCCGGCGTTTCTGAATGTCAGATCTGGAGTTGATCGCGCTTAGCGCTCGCCGATGCGGCCCTGCAGACGCGTCAGCGCGTCGATCGCCGCTTCCGCGTGCGCAATCACCTCGTCGTCGTGATCGGCGGCGGCTTCACGCTCGGCCTTGGCAGCGGCCAGTTCGGCGGCGAGGCTGTCGGCATTCATCTCGGCCATGTCGAACGCGGTCTGCGCCAACACGGTGACGCGCGTGGGATCGACTTCGATCAGACCGCTCTTCACGTAGATGCGCGTCTTCTCGCCTTCGAACGTCACGTCCATCACACCGGGACGAAGCGTGGACATCACCGGCGAATGGCCCGGCAGCACCGTGAAGTCGCCATCGGCGCCCGGCACGACGACTTCAGTCGC
>JAKAXS010000185.1 GCA_021816505.1 Pseudomonadota bacterium | reverse complement strand
TCTAATTTCTTGAAAGCGTAGTGAGGGCCCCGACCCTCAAGATATGGCGGCTGGCGAGCGGCCGCCCCCGCAGGGTGCTCATCAGTTCGTCGCCAGCTTTGAAAACCGTATCGGCATAGTCGAGTGCGATTTGCCCAGCCTCCGTCAGGACAAGCGCCTTGCCCATGCGTTCGAACAGTTTGTGCCCCATCCGATGTTCGAGCTTCTGGATCTGCACCGACAGTGCCGATTGCGACAAATTCATTCGCCCGGCCGCACGGGTAAGATTTCCCTCGTGTGCGACTGCCCAGAAATATCTTAGGTGATTGTAGTTCAGGTCTCTCATGTCGTTCTATTAAACAGAACGATATGAGAGAAACAATGAATTTTTCTAGGGTCATGGCCCCGGATATGAGTGCCCCGAAACGATATTCGCATCGAAGGGGGGGCATGCCCGTGCTAGTCTATTTCTCGCTTTTGCTGGCGCCGATTTCGCTGTTCGTTGGTGCGGCGATTGGCTTTTTGAACACTGGTTGCAGACCCAGGCTTGCGCCCGCCGTGGCCGAAGGCGCTGCACTTCTGGCGCTTTTTGGGGCGCTGATTTCAGCGGCCGTGCTGATCCTTACCGGACCTGTAGTCACTCCCGTATTTGCAGGGATGTCCGTGCGCCTCGATGCCGTGAGTGCGACCATGATGTTTCTAGTTACTTTCGTCGGGTGGGTCGTCGCCCGTTACTCCAGAACCTACCTGGACGGCGAGGCCCGGCAAGGCCCTTTTACCGGATGGCTCTGCTTGACCCTCGCCGCTGTCCTGTTGCTCGTCACCGCCGGCAATCTGCTCCAACTTGTCCTCGCTTGGATCGCGACCAGCCTGTTCTTGCACCGGCTCCTGCTGTTTTACCCTGATCGCGTGGCTGCACAACGCGCAGCCCGCAAGAAGTTCATCACGGCGCGCGCGGGAGATGTCGCGCTGGTCGTCGCGGCTGCACTACTTATGGCAGCCTATGGATCCGACGACATCGGATCGATCCTGAAGGCCGCCCACGCTGGAGAAGGCGGAATGTTGGGGACGGCCGCCGCGGCCTTTCTGGCGGTTGCGGCGATGCTCAAATCGGCCCAGTTTCCTACCCATGGCTGGCTGACCGAGGTCATGGAGACACCCACCCCGGTGTCAGCGCTTCTTCATGCCGGTCTGATCAACGCGGGCGGGTTTCTAGTGATCCGTTTTGCTAACGTACTTTTGTTGTCCCCAAGCGTGCTTTCCATGCTCACGATAGTCGGCGGTTTCACAGCACTGTTCGGCAGTCTGGTGATGCTGACACAGCCGATGGTGAAGACCTCGCTGGCGTGGTCGACCGTATCGCAGATGGGTTTCATGATCTTCGAGTGTGGATTGGCTTTGTTCCCATTAGCGCTTCTGCACATCGTCGCGCATTCGCTCTACAAGGCCCATTCCTTCCTCGCATCCGGCAGCGCCGTTGAGAGGGTGGCTTCAATCCACAGACCAGGTTTGATCGCCAGTCCCGACGCGGGTGCAGTTCGACGCGCCTTCGCCGCAGCACTCGCCATCTACGTCCTCGCTGGACTCGGCTTCGGCCTCACACACAAGTCGCCCCAAGCGATTGCGCTGGGCGCCATTCTGATCTTCGGCATCGCCTACATGCTTGCGCAAGGATTTGCCGACGCGGCGCCCCGAGCACTCACCAGACATACAGCCGCATACGCGATCGCCACATCCGCCGGTTACTTCGCGCTGCAGGCGGGGGCTTCGTCACTCACTGCGAGCATTCTGCCAGCCACACCCCCACCAAGCCCCCTGGAATGGGCACTTATCGCACTTGCCGTCATCAGCTTCGGTCTGACCGCCGCCGCGCAGGCGATGTTCCCGCTCTGGGCCTACCATCCTGCCGCTGCGGGTTTCCGGGTGCACCTTTCGAACGGTTTGTACGTCAACGCCGTCTTTGACCGGATCGTCGGCGGATGGTCCACCACCGGACGTGCCCTGAACCGGCCTAAACTCTGAAGGAGCCCTGAAAATGTCTCATCCCGTTCTCGTGGAGCACGTCGATGTGAAAACGATCGAAACTATGGCGGAACTTGCGGCCCGGGCCATCCCCCCGCTGTGGCCGTTGACCTCCAGCGTCGCCGTCAATCCCTTTCTGGGGCAGGCGAGCGAGAATCTGGCAGTGACGGGTACACGCCTTGCGCGGGTCGCAGGCGCCGCAGTGACGATGCCGCGGCGCTGGTACCGGGAAAGGATATCCTCGGGCGCAATTTCGGAGGGAAACTTGCTCGCGGCTTTGGCCAATGCACCGGCTCATCTGCGACCGACCGATCTGGTCGCATTAAAAGCCGCCGCCGCTTCCGACCCACCGAAGCCGGTAGCCTTGCCGACGATCGCGGATCTTGCTGCGGAAATATCCGGTATCGACTGGCCAGGTCTGATTGCCGACCGATTCAGTGCGTGGGCGGCGGGCTATTTCGATGAAGGTCAGGCTCTCTGGTCAGCTCCGCATGGAAAGAGTGCCTACGCCGGTTGGCGGGCTATGGCCACGCACGACCTGACCCCGGAAATCGTCGGCCTACGTGGGTTTGCGCTCCGTGTCTCGGAGGCCCCAGATGCCGCGCTACCCTCAATAGCCCGCGTGACCGGGTATCTGGGCGTCCAGCCCGAGGCCATGGAAACCTATTACCATCAGATGCTGATAACGCTCGGTGGTTGGTCACAGTACGCGCGTTACAAGCTCTGGCAGGCGGAGCTCGCGGGTGAATCAGACCAGACGATCACGGATTTCCTCGCAATCCGGCTGATTTGGGAAGAGGCGCTGTTCTTCCAATACAGCACCCAAATCGGAGATAGCTGGGCGACGATACTTTCAAGGCATGCCACGCCCATCGAGGCGACACCTGACATCGTGATCGACGCGATTCTGCAGGAGGCGACGGAGCGCTCTACCCAGGAAGCTCTAGAGGCGACACTCGCGACGCCGTCCCGCCACGCGCCCTCTGAACGCCCTTCTCTGCAGGCATTGTTCTGCATCGATGTCCGCTCGGAAGTTTTCCGTCGCGCCCTTGAAAGCATAAGTCCCCAAGTTCAGACGCTGGGCTTTGCCGGGTTCTTCGGCGTGGCGACGGCGCATCGTCGCTTCGCTTCGGATGTGGAGGAACTGCGGCTTCCTGTCCTGCTCAACCCGACCTTCAGCTCCTGCTCAGGTGGGCCGGATCTCGCCGCGGCCGACTTCTCCGCGCGGGTGAAGGCGCGGGCGAAACGTGCATGGGGCCGGTTCAAGCTGGCCGCCGTCTCGTCTTTCGCGTTCGTCGAGGCGACGGGTCCGATCTACTCGGCCAAACTCCTAGCCGACGCGCTGGGACTCCACGGAACGCGACTCCCAAACGAGGCCGCGCCCCGACTCGACCCTGCGCCCGACATCATTGCGAGGGCCAAGGCCGCCGAGACGGCGCTGCGGGCCATGTCTTTGATTTCGGGCTTCGCCAGGCTGGTCGTGCTTGCGGGGCACGGAGCCAACGTTGTCAACAATCCGCACGCGAGTGGTCTTCAATGCGGTGCCTGCGGCGGCTATTCAGGAGAGGTAAACGCCCGCATCTTGGCGACGCTTCTAAACGATCCAGAAGTGAGGGCTGCACTTAGGGCTAGCGGCATCGAGATCCCCGAAGATACGCTTTTTGTAGCGGCTTTGCACGACACCACCACCGACCAGATAACCTTCTACCTCGAGGATCAACCGTCAAAGACTCACCACAGCGATATCAGCCAAGCTAAACGCTGGTTCGCGGCCGCAGGAAAACTCGCCCGAAGCGAGCGCGCCTTTCGGCTGCCTCGCGCCATAAAGGAAAGTGCAATCCTCTGGCGGAAACGCGACTGGGCCCAGACGCGCCCGGAATGGGCTCTCGCCGGATGCAACGCGTTTATTGCCGCCCCCCGGAAGCGGACCGCCGGCAAGAACCTAGAAGGACGCGCGTTTCTCCATGATTATGACTGGAAACAAGACAAGAGCTTCAGTATTCTCGAAATGATCCTGACCGCGCCCGTCGTTGTCGCGGGCTGGATCAGCCTGCAGTATTATGGCTCGGCAGTGGCGCCTGAGGTTTTTGGCGGCGGGAATAAGCTCCTGCACAACGTCACAGGCGGCATTGGCGTCGTCGAGGGAAATGGCGGCCTGTTGCGGGGGGGGGGTCCCTTGGCAATCGGTCCATGACGGCGAAGCCTACGCGCACGAACCACTGCGCCTGTCGGTTTGTATCGAAGCGCCGCGCCAAGCGATGACCGACGTCTTGCGCCGCCACGACAATGTCCGCGCACTCTTCGACAATGGATGGCTGCACCTTTTCGGGCTGGACGACCAGGGTCGCATGGCCTGGCGCTACTCCGGGGATCTCCAATGGAGCGCCATGCATGCCGTCGAAGTCAATGAAACAGAGTCGCGACTCAAAGTCGCAGTTTGAAACTCGGGGCGTGAACATGCAGACGTCTGTTGTGATAGCAGCGATGAGGCCATGAGAAATAGCGCCTGACATGCCGAAACACTGCAATGCAAACTGGTCGGCACTTTCGATGAGGTCATGGCTCATGCGCAGAGCCTCATCCTGCTTTTGCCGGCGGGAAAGGGCTCGACGGCAATAGTTAGCTTTTTTGCCCGAGCTTTTTATCCCGACACGCCGCCGTTAGCGCGGCTACCATTGCTACACATCGACTCGACGTAAGAAATACAAGTCCTGATCCCTCTGCCGGGACTCCAGCATCAGCGCGCGGCTACCAGGCCACCGCCGAACGAGGTGCCAGGGGCCGCAGGCATCGGGCCGTTCGATGATAGGAATCTCCAGCGCGACGCGCGGAGGGTGCCGCTAAAGTCAGCGCTCAAAAACGCGGTTACGCCATCATCTTCGGTCGCGCGTGGTGTCGTTAAAAAAAGGAGCTCTGCGCCCGGCAGCCGAAGGCCACTTCCGGTGCTTCCGGAACATTCTCAGCTATCGGCATCCACCATAGCCCTGGTCATCTGCTTTACCGTGGCCACGTCATCCACCCATCCAATGCTTCTCCGGATATGCGCAGAGCAGGCACTGAAAATATCGGCACCGGGCATCGTGGCTTGGGCGCCAAGCGGTCTTTATTGCCGCACGGCAAAATCCCTTGCCCGGAGACGAAACCGCTATGCGCGAGGCGGGTTGGTTGTTTCAGCCATGGCACGCTATGAGCCGCCATGCCATTTTATGTTGAGAACTCCGCGCTTCAGCATGCACTCGCGGCGCGCGGCTACACCGACCCAACCACCGTGCAAAGTGCCGTTCTGGAACCCGAGGCCGAAGGGCGTGACCTGCTGGTCTCGGCGCAGACCGGCTCGGGCAAGACCATCGCCTACGGTCTGGCCTTCGCCACCACGATCTTGGATGAGGCCGCCTTGCCGCCGGCTGGCGCACCGCGCGCGCTGATCATCGCGCCGACCCGCGAACTTGCGATGCAGGTTCATGCAGAACTCGCCTGGCTTTATGAACACACCGGCGCGAGCGTGGTTGCCTGCGTTGGCGGCATGGACCCACGCCGCGAACAGCGCGCCCTCATCGCGGGCTGTCATATCGTGGTTGGCACACCTGGCCGCCTGCAAGACCATATCGAGCGTCGGCATCTCGATGTCACCCGGCTCAAAGTCGTCGTGCTTGATGAAGCCGACGAGATGCTTGATCTCGGCTTTCGCGACGAACTCGAGTTCATTCTCGGCGAGACGCCTGTCGAGCGCCGCACACTGCTGTTCTCGGCCACCATCGCGCGTGATATTGCCGGACTGGCTCGGAAATATCAGCGCGATGCATTGCGGATCGACACTGTCGCCCGCAACCAGCCACATGCCGATATCGAATATCGGGCCATCGGTATTGCCGCCCACGAGATCGAGCACGGCCTGGTGAACCTGCTGCGGTTTCATGAGCGCGGAGGCTGCCTGGTCTTCTGTTCGACCCGCGAAGCCGTACGCCAGCTTTACGGTCGCCTACAGGAACGCGGCTTCGCCGTTGTCGCCCTCTCCGGCGAACTCGCCCAATCAGAACGCAATACCGCGCTGCAATCGCTACGCGACGGACGTGCCCGC
>JAKAXS010000184.1 GCA_021816505.1 Pseudomonadota bacterium | reverse complement strand
TGAACGACTTCGGTGCGAAGCACCTTCACCCGCTCCGCGGGCCGCCCATCTGCCAAGGACGCTTCGAAATAGGCACCCGGAAAAGGCGACAAACCGCGAACTTGGTTGTGGACGGCAGCGGCCGTCTGGGAAAAATCGATCCGTGCCTCGGCCTTGTCGATCTTCGCCGCATACGTCACGCCCTCGGTCGCCTGCGGCGTGGCATCGAGGTTGCCCCTCTCTAGTGCCGACATCGCCCGAATGATGAGGCTGGCCCCCAGTTGCGAAAGACGATCGTGAAGTTCGCCTGCCGTCTCGTCGGCCCCGATCGCAACCTGCTCGCCGAGGCACACCGAACCGGTATCCAGCCCCTCTTCCATTCGCATGATCATCACGCCTGTCGCCGGATCGCCGGCCATGATCGCGCGCTGAATGGGCGCCGCTCCGCGCCAGCGTGGCAAGAGGGAAGCGTGGATGTTGAAGCAGCCCAGCCGCGGCGCATCCAGAACTGCTTTGGGCAGCAACAATCCGTAGGCGACCACGACCGCAGCATCGGCATTCAATTCACGAAACGCCTGCTGCTCAGCCTCGCCTTTCAAGCTCACCGGCGTGAAGACGGGTATGCCTGCCGCCTCCGCATACCGGTGTACCGGCCCAGGCAGCGCTTCAAGCCCGCGTCGTCCTGACGGTCGCGGCGGCTGACTGTAGACAGCCACGACCTCGTGACCGGCGCCGATCAGCTCGGCCAACGCCGGAACCGAAAAATCCGGCGTGCCCATGAACACGAGGCGCAAGCTCATTTTGAAACCTTTGCCCGGACCTACGACGTGGCGTCGCGTGCCTGTTTCTTGAAACGGCGGATAACGATGTCGCGCTTGAGACGGGATAGGAAGTCGATGATCAACTTACCGTTGAGGTGGTCGATCTCGTGCTGAACCGCGGTCGCCAGCAGACCATCGGTACGTAGCTCCTGCGACTTGCCTTCGAGGTCGAGATAGCTGACCCGTACCCAGTCCGGCCGGCTGACATCCAGTTTGAAATCCGGAATCGAAAGGCACCCCTCCTCATGCGTACGCAGGGTGTCGCTCGTCTCGAGGATCTTGGGATTGATCATCGTGATCGGCCGCGGCGTCTCGTCGTCGTCGGCGACGTCGAGAACCAGCATCTGGCGTGGCACGCCCACCTGCACGGCGGCAAGGCCGATGCCCGGCGCCGCGTACATCGTCTCGAACATGTCCTTCGCCAGCTTGACCACGTCGGAGTCGACCGTCTCGATAGCCGAGGAGGCCTGCCGCAACATCGGGTCCGGTAGCGAAATGATAGGAAGCTTAGCCATGATGCGAGTGAAATAGGAAAGTCGCGGCGCGCGGTCAATCGCTCTCGAATGGGCCGGGAGGACCTCCAGCGCGGCATTAACCCGTTTACGACTAAACTAGACGGCCAGAGTGCGCTGCGCAGGCTGTTGCACTAAGATCGCATCCGCAACAGCTAGGGCCCGATGCCGGACAAACCGAAGATACTTGGCCGCAAGGAATGGGTGGCGCTTCCCGATCTCGGCCTCCCGGCAATCAAGGCGAAGGTCGATACCGGCGCGCGCACGTCGGCTCTGCACGCTGACGACATTCAACCCGTTGGATCACCGGAACAGCCATCGGTGCGCTTCACCGTGCATCCGCTGCCCCTGCGGCCCGATATCGCCGTCGTCTGCACGGCCCGCGTGCTGGCCGAGCGCGAGGTCACGAGTTCGAATGGCGAAAGGGAACGGCGCTACATCATCGAGACGCGCCTGCGCGTGGGCGACCGCGAATGGCCGATCGAAGTCGGCCTCACCAACCGCGGATCGATGAGCCACCGGATGCTGCTGGGCCGTCAGGGCATCCCGCCGGACTTCATGGTGGACCCGTCGGGGACCTATCACCAGCCCAAGCTTGGCGCGCGTTCGTACAAAGCGTCGACGCGCTGAACGCTTCAGTGCAAGGTGCCAGAGTGCGGCGGCCACGACGGCTCCGTCGCAATCGGCTCCGCGGCACGAAGCTCCAGCTGCGGTGCATAGCCTTCTACGATGCGTGAGAGAAGCTGATCGATGCCAGGCATATCGCGGCGGAGCATCATCGCCTTCAAGGCTTGCATCTCCCTCGCAAGTTCGTCCGGCTTCAAAAACGGTTCGCCGGACGTCCAAATCCGCGGATGCTCGGTCTTGGCGACAGGGTGCTCTCCCCCGATCAGGAGTTCCTCGTAGAGCTTTTCGCCGGGTCTCAGCCCCGTGTAGACGATCTCGATATCCCCAGCCGGATTGTCGGCATCGCGCACCGTGAGCCCCGACAGGCTGATCATCAGACGTGCCAGATCCGCAATCTTGACCGGATCGCCCATGTGCAGAACGAAAACCTCCCCACCCCGCGCCATGGCGCCCGCCTGCAAGACGAGTTCGGCGGCCTCCGGTATGGACATGAAGTAACGCTCGATCTCCGGGTCGGTGACAGTCACCGGGCCGCCGGTACTGATCTGACGTCTGAACACGGGCACGACCGAACCGGAGCTATCCAGGACATTGCCGAAGCGGACCATGGTGAAGATCGTCGAAGCGCTGTCGGAAGCCGCGGCCTGCAACACCAGCTCAGCCAAGCGCTTGCTGGCTCCCATGACATTCGTCGGGCGCACGGCCTTGTCCGTCGAGATCAACACCACCCGCTCGACGCCGCCGGCCTTCGCAGCCTCGGCAACCGCCAGCGTGCCAAACGTGTTGTTCCTCAGGCCTGAGATCGGATTGGCCTCGACGATCGGAACATGCTTGTAGGCTGCCGCGTGGTACAACGTCTGCACACCGTGCAGGGTGATCGTTTCCTGCAAGAGCTGGCTGTCCAGCACACTGCCAAGCACGGTCTGAATGACAGGCCGCACGCCTTCGGCGTAGTTGGCCTGTGTGAACCGGTCCACTTCCCGTTCGATCGCGTAGAGCGCGGGTTCCGAGCTATCGAGCAGCACCAGCCGTCGCGGCGCGTGCTTCAAGATCTGGCGCACGAGCTCCGAGCCGATCGAACCGCCCGCACCGGTCACCATCACCGACTTATCGCGCGTCGTGCGCGCCAGCAGATCCGCCACCGGCGGCACGGGATCGCGGCCCAGCAGGTCGACCACGTCGACAGGACGAACGTCGGCGATGCTCACGCGTCCCGAAGCGACATCCTCGAACGCAGGCAGTATTTTCACCTGAACCGGATAACGCTCGAGTTCGCTCAGCAGGGCTCGCCGC
This sequence comes from Pseudomonadota bacterium, assembly GCA_021816505.1. GTDB lineage: Bacteria > Pseudomonadota > Alphaproteobacteria > Rhizobiales > Hyphomicrobiaceae > JAKAXS01. Next base: position 2,892 of record JAKAXS010000184.1, on the reverse strand, counting down.
TCACGCCGCACCGTCTCTGGCATGGCGAGGATCACCTCGCGCACGTTCTCGTTTTCGAGCAGCAGCGACAGCCGCGCCGGCCGATACACTTTGATGCCTTTGATGTACTGCCCCCAAAGGGTCGGCGAGGCATCGATGAACCCAGCAACCCTGCGGTCGGACGAGCGCTCCAGGGCCTGCATCAGCTGCACGCCCATGCGACCCGCGCCATAGATGAGAACCGGCGTCCGTTCCTGCCGGCCGGGACGGAAGATCGGCAAGCCGCTGTTTTCGAGGAGCACACCGACCGCTACGCGCGACAGTGTCAACAAACTCGCCGCGCCGATGCCGTAGACCATCAGCGTGGAGCGGGGAATGCCAAGCTGCCCCAACATGAATACGATGAATGACCAGATCAACACCGACAGCAAGACGATAAGGAACACCTTGCCTGCGTTGCGATACCCAAGGTGACGCGTCACCACGCGATAGATGCCGAATTGCGCCAAGGTCGCGATCGTGATCGCGGGGCCCAACAGCAACAGCAGCGCGGTGCCCCAATTATCCGGTTCGTATGGCCGGGCAAACCGCAGTGAAAGCGCGGTCCAAAGGACAGCGGTCAAGATAACGAAATCGGACGAAACGATGATGGTGCGCTTCGTATAGCGTGACAGGTTGAGAAAGGTATCCTGCCACGATGGGTTTTGATTTTCGTCGCTCAACGCCATAACAAACGCCCACGCCTCAAAAAATACTCTTGAGCAGTCGAACTTCGAGTACAGAGTACACGAACCGTCTCTTCTCACAATGCAGCATGGTCGTCGTTCAACTAAATAAGTTGCCGACGATCACATGTGCTTTCGCGCCTTGATGGCGGCTGCCAAAGTTCCCTCGTCGAGATAGTCAAGTTCCCCACCCATCGGCACCCCTTGCGCCAATCGCGTCACGATAACCCCGGCGCTCGCCAGCTCACCCGTGACGTAATGCGCGGTCGATTGGCCTTCGACGGTCGCATTGAGCGCAAGCAGCACTTCCTTTACCTCGTCCGCATGCGCCCGCGTCACCAGGCTTCCAATGTTGAGCTTGTCCGGGCCGATCCCATCCAGCGGCGACAGATGCCCGCCGAGAACGTGGTAACGCGCATTCACCACCTGCGCGCGCTCCAGCGCCCACAGATCGCCGACCTCCTCGACGACCACGATCAGCGACGGATCGCGCCGTCCGTCCTGGCAGATCGTGCACGGCGAAACCGTGTCCACATTTCCGCAGGTCGGGCATTCCACAATGCGATCCACCGCCGTCTGGATCGCCTCCGCCAGCGGGATCAGCAGATCATGCCGGCGCTTGATCAGCGCCAGCGCCGCTTTCCGCGCCGAGCGCGGGCCAAGGCCCGGCAGACGCGCCAAAAGCTGCACGAGGCGCTCGATTTCAGGTCCGGCTATTTTCTTCGACATCGGCTGGACGACGGCAGCGTCAGAACAGCTTCATGCCCGGCGGCAATGGCAGCCCGCCGGTCACTTCCTGCATCTTTTGCTGCATCGTCGCCTCGACCTTGCTCTTGGCGTCGGCCACTGCGGCGACGACCAGATCCTCCAGGATCTCGCCTTCGTCCGCCTTCAGCAGGCTGGGATCGATGCGGATGCGCTTCATGTCCGCCTTGCCGCTCAGCGTGACGGCGACGAGCCCGCCACCGGCTTGCCCCTCGACTTCAAGACTGTCGAGTTCCTCCTGGACCTTCTGCATGCGCGCCTGCATCTGGCCCACCTGCTTCATCATGCCCATGATGTCTTTCATGTCGTCTCCTTGAACTGCTTGCCGCGCGGTGGCCTCGATAGCACAAATCGACCGGCAATCCGCGCCCTACGTTTCCTCGGCCCAGCGCCGGATCATCGCATGCGCGATAGCGTGCCCACCTGGCACGAAAAGGCCGCGCGGGTGCTTCATCGCCAGCATATCCCGCACCTCCGACCGGCCGAACCAGCGCGCATCGTCGATCTCCTTCCGGTCGATCGTGATCGTATCCGACAAGGCAGCCGCCGTGCAGCCGATCATCAGCGAATGCTGGAACGGCCAGGGCTGGCTACCAAAGAAAGCGACGTCCCCAATGGGTACGCCGACTTCTTCCAGCGTCTCACGGCGCACCGCGGAACGAATATCCTCGCCCGGCTCCACGAAGCCCGCCAGCGTCGAGTACATCTTTTCCGGAAAGCGCGGCTCGTGCGCCAGAATGCAATTTTCGCCATGCGTCACCAGCATGATCACGCACGGGTCGACGCGCGGAAACTGCTCCGCGCCGCATTGCGTGCAGGCGACTTTCCAGCCGCCGTCTCGGCCCTGGGTTTTGCCCCCGCACCGCCCGCAATACTTGGCCGTCTCGTGCCAGGCGCTGAGCATCTTGGCTTCGGCCAGCAGGCTGAAGTCTTCCTGCGCCAGCACACCCTGCGTCAGCAGCGACCGCAGGTCGACCAGCGGCGCCAGCGCATCGGCATGAGCTTCGGCTTCGGCATCACCGAGCGCGACGGCGAAGCGACCGGAAAATGTCTTGCGATCCCCACCGAGAAACAGCGCATCCGCCGTCGAAATTTTCAGGCGAGCAAGCTCGTCGGCCGCGAACCACCGCACGCTCGCCTGCCGCCGGTCCTCGCTCGACGAGATCGCGGCGCGGGCACCCGCCAGCACGAGAAACCGCGCCTCGGGCGCACCGTGCAACTGCCCCAGCAGCTCACGCTCGCTGCGACGCGTGGCCAGGCGATCGATCGTTGAGGTCGGAACGGTTGCGGACATGCCCCGTGTCTGCCCCAAGTGCCGCTTCCTCGTCAATCGTCACTGCACCGCCCACAAAGCGTCTCAACCAAAACGCCTAACGTCTTGCTTCAATAAGAGCGATCCAATTGACAGACGTGGTCAGACGAT
>JAKAXS010000183.1 GCA_021816505.1 Pseudomonadota bacterium | reverse complement strand
GCGCTGCCAGCTCGTCGAGGAACGTTTCAGTCGAGTAGGCGGTGTGCGTGGACCCGACGGAACGCCACCACAACGTCGGCACGCCGACTTCGACGATGTGCGCCGACACTTGCAGGTTCGGAATCTGATAGGGAAGGGTCGCAGCACCTTCCACCATCGTGACGTCCACGCCATCCTTCAGCATCGCGGACTCGAAGGGTGAGCCCTTCATGAACGACTGTCCGACGATCACCTGCTCCCAGGCGATGATCTTGCCGTCCTTGTCGACGCCACCTTTGAGCTTGTGCACGAACACGGGGCGATAACGTCCGCCTTTGATGTCGTCCTCGCGCGTCCAGATGACCTTGATCGGTCCCTGGTGCTTCGCGGCCTTCATCACGTCGGCGGCCTCGATGGCCATGTCGCCGGAGGGCGTTGCGCGGCGGCCGAAGCTGCCGCCCGCGAGCAGCGTGGTGATCGTCACCTTCTTGGGATCGAGGCCAAGCACCTTCGCGGCCGAGGCCTGGTCGACGGTCGGCATCTGGCAGCCGAAAAGAAGTTCGACGCCGCCGTCATCCGTGCGGCGGATGACGCAGTCGTTCGGCTCCATCGGTGCGTGAGCGAGATAGGGAAACGTAAAGGTGGCCTCCACCACGGTCGCGGCCTTGCCGAGTTCACCGGGTGCGTCGCCATCGTTGCGGGCGATCACGCCGGGCTTGTCCGCGAGGAGCTTGAACTCCTCGATCAGCTTGTCGGAGCCCCGCGCCTCGGTGCCCGTGTCGTCCCACTCGATCTTCAGCGCTTCCATGCCTTTGCGCGCCGGCCAATAGCCGGTGGCGAGAACGGCGACGCCCTGCGGGACGGCAAACACTTCCTTCACGCCCTTGATGGCAAGCGCATCTTTGGCATCGAACGATTTCGGCTTGCCGGCAAAGCGCGGCGGGCGGGCGATGACGCACGTCAGCATATCCGGCAGCTTGACGTCGATCGTGTACTGCGCCGTGCCGTTGGTCTTGGCAATCGTGTCGACCTTGGTGACGTGCTTGCCGATGTAGCGGTACGCGTCTTTCGCCTTTGGCGTCGCAGGCTCGGTGAGCGTGACGCGCGACGCGGCGTCCACGAATTCGCCGAACGTGCCAGACTTGCCGCTGGCGTGCTTCAGCGTTCCGTTCTCGACCGTGATTTCCTTGGCGCCGACGTTCCACGCCGCTGCCGCGGCGGCGACGAGCCGTGCGCGTGCTTCCGCGCCGGCGTTGCGCAACTGGTCCCACGAATTTGCCATCGCCGTCGAGCCGCCGGTGCCCTGCACGCCGAACGCGCTGTTGGCATACTTCTCGACGTCGGCCGGCGCCGACACGACGCGCATCTGGTTCCAGTCGGCGTCCAGTTCGTCAGCCAGGATCGTTGCAACGCCGGTGTACGGCCCCTGGCCGAACTCGATATGCTTGCAGACCACGGTGATCGTGTTGTCGGCACCGATACGCACGAAAGCGTTCGGCTCGAACGAGATGGCTGCTGCTTCGGCCTGGCGCCCGCGGCCGAGGGGAATGTGCACGCCGAGAACGAGTGCGGCGGCGCCGGAGGTCTGAACGAATGCGCGGCGGGAGGGTGCGAATGCTGTCATGGCTCAGCCCTCCATACGTTTTGACGCGTCGTGAATAGCGGCGCGGATGCGGTGATAGGTACAACAGCGGCAAACGTTGCCGTTCATCGCAAGGTCGATGTCGCGGTCGGAAGGCTTGTCGTTCTCCGATAGCAGCGCGATGGCCGACATGATCTGGCCCGACTGGCAGTAGCCGCACTGGGGCACGTCGATCTCCGTCCACGCGGCCTGAACGGCTTTCGCCACCTTGTCGGAGACGCCTTCGATGGTGGTGATGTCGGCGTCGGCAATCGTGCCGATCGGCGTTACGCAAGAGCGGCGTGGCATGCCGTTGACGAACACCGTACAGGCGCCACATTGCGCGACGCCGCATCCGAACTTCGTTCCTGGAAGCCCCAGTTCGTCACGAATGACCCACAACAGCGGCGTGTCGGGTTCGGCATCGATTGTTTCCGAACGACCGTTGACCGTGATCTTGACCGGCATGGCTGGTCCACCCTTCCCGAAAGGCGGCTGATCCTGCGGGTCCCGACGAGCCGCAGGTGTGCGCAATAACGCGCGATTATGAAAGTTGGTTCATCTCGCCGATGCGTCAAGGGGGAGGGAACGAGCAAATCGAATCAGGTATGATCAGTACTTGAGCAACGGAATGAGGTTGGCGATGGTCGACAAGACGATCCTGGTCGTGCCCGGCAAGAAGCTGTCGGTGCCGCGCCCGTTCAAGCGCACGCTGCAGGTGCTGAGCGCCGTAGCGTTGACGGCGGTGGTGGCATTGGCCATCGTGGTCGGCAACTCGTTCCTCGTCGCCAAAGGCGGCTCGCTCTCGGGCGTCGACGTGTGGCTCGCCTTCATCAAGCGTTCGGACATTCTGGCGACAATGGCGTTGACCGCGCTCGTCACCACGATGTTTCTCTACTGGCAGCGCGATCAGGAACGCAAATAAGTACACGGACGGCCAAACGACGTGCGCGATGCCGCTTTTTTGAGCGGTAAAGCGCGCGTGTTTGCTTGCCATTTTGTTGCTTTTGCTGCGCGCCGGACGGCACAATACCGCCAGCAGAGAAGCCGGGCCGTCGCCTAGCTAGGCGCACGGCGGTCCGCAGCAAGTGGTGTGGCGGCGTGAACGAAATGGAAGTCAGCGGCTATCGTGTCGCTTACGGCAGAGACGAAACGCAGTTCCCCGTCTATGTGATGGTGGTGGCGGCGCTGGGCTTGTTTCTCGCCTATCTCTACTACGGCGGCGCCCTGCTGTTGGTGGCCTTCATTTTCGCCGCGGCCGTCGCGTACTACAATTATCCCCTGATAGAAACAGGCAGACCGCGCATCGGCGCCAACCAGTATGGCGTGTTCATCGACGGGTTCGGCGTCATTCAGTGGCGCGCGATCGACAAGGTGGACCTCGTTCCGATCGCCGTCCGCGTGATGACGTTCCACGAACTGCAGATCGGGTTGAAACAGCCCTTGCAACGCGCGCTGGTGGCCGACTGGCGACGCATGCCGTGGCCGCGGTTACTGATGCGCGTGCCGTGGAAGATGACGCACGAGAATGTCATCCGCGTGAACCTGGAGGTGTTCGACCAGCCACCGGACGAGATACACCGCACGATCCAGCGCATGTGGCGGCACTATCGCTCGTGAGCCATTCAAGACGCGTCTTGTGGCGTGCCGCAGCTGCTGCAGGCCGCGTCGTCCGTCTCCGCGATCGGAAAGCCGCATTTGACGCACAGCATGTGCGTGCCGGGAACGTTGCCGTGGGTGACAGACACGCGCTCGTCGAAGACGAAGCATTCGCCTTGCCACAGGCTCTGCTCGGGCGGGACGGTTTCCAGATAGTTCAGTATCCCGCCTTCGAGGTGATAGACCTCGGCGAATCCCATATCGATCAGATGCGCGCTGGCCTTCTCGCAGCGGATGCCGCCGGTGCAGAACATGGCGACCTTGCGATCGCGCGCCGGATCGAGGTTGACGCGCACATACGATGGGAAATCGCTGAAGGCGGCCGTCTTGGGGTCAACCGCGCGTTGGAATGAGCCGATGGCGACTTCGTATGCATTGCGCGTGTCGACGACGATGACGTCCGGGTCGGAGATCAGCGCATTCCAGTCCTGCGGCTTCACGTAGGTGCCGACGGCGCCCAGAGGGCCTTCGGCGGACGGATCGAACGCAATGATCTCGCGCTTCACCTTCACTTTCAGGCGCTGGAACGGATGTGCCTCGGCTACGGCTCGCTTCACAACGAGGTCGGCGAAGCGCGTATCGGAGCGCAGGTCCGCCAGGAACGAATCCATGGCCGCAGGCGCGCCGGAGATCGTCGCGTTGATGCCCTCGCGCGCTAAGAGGATCGTGCCCTTGATGCCGAGCGCCTCGCAGCGCTGCAGCAGGCTTTCCCGCAGATCAGGCGCGTCGACGATGCTGACGAATTTGTAGAAGGCGCAAACGGAGACTGTCATGGCCGCCTGAATAGGCGCCGCGGCGCAAAAATCAAGGCCGCAAAGTCGCTGCGGCCCGCCCGGAAACCCTGTGCTGATGCCTCGGCTGGGCAGCGGCGGCATCGCGTGCTAAGGCGGTCCCGCTTCAATCGATGGACTTGAAATGGCAGACGTTATCGTCATCACACCGCGGACACGGCATTCGCCGTGCGTCGGCATCTGCAAGCTCGACGACACGAGCGGTTACTGCATCGGCTGCGCGCGCACGGGCGATGAAATCGGCCGCTGGTCGGGCATGAACGAGACGCAGCGGGATGCGATCTGGGATGTGCTGCCGGCACGCCACGAGGCGCTGTCCATCAACATGCGGCTGCTGCCCTGGATGGCGAACGAGATCGCCGAATGGGCCGGCCGGACGATGGCTGAAGGGCTCGGGACCTGGGTCGTCGGTGCACCTGGTGCGCTTGCCGAGTTCCCGTTCCGCGCCAATCGCACCATCGACGTCGCCGTCGGCGACGATGCCGTCGTTGCCAAGGCGCAAGACGCAACGCTGCGCTTGGAGATCCACGACAAGTTGCGCGCGTTCGCCTTCGGCACGGATGGCCCGATCGTGCTGGGCTTTCCGAAGGCACGCGGAAGCCTGCCGGCCGCGTTGACCTTCACGGCGCTGGGTGCGGACGTGGCGGCAGTCGACCCGCGGCATCGCGACGATCAATTGTTCGACATGGGCGTTGGGCGCCGGGCGAGCCGGTTTGCCATTCGAAGCAGTGACGCAGGTCTCACGAAGACCCTGGCCGCGCTGGCCGGGCGTCCTTGGAGCGATGTGATGCGCGAGGCCGGGATGGCGATCTTCTCCGCCAACCCGCATCGCGTCGTGGAGTCCAAGCTCGCGCGTGTCGAAGTGTTCACGCCGATCCCGTTGCCGGGCAGCACATCACCCGACGGGGCACACACGCATTTTCTACCGGAGTTTCTGAAATCCGGCGACGAGGCGCCGGCTGGGCTGGCGCTGCCGGACTACGCGTGGCCGGTCGCGACGTTCTATCCGGGCGGCGGGCTCGCCTAAGGGCATGAAACCCCGCGGTTGGGCCAAGCGTTTGGCTCTATCGCGATTGGTTGGAGCCACCCGTCATGAAGAAGATGTTCTCGCATACGCTGAAGCCCGCGAAGCCTGCCAAGGGCAAGGTTCCGTCCGACACGGACACGCCGCAGCAGAAGGTCGGCTCGCCCGTGCCCGAGGGCGAGGACTTCCGGCACGCGAAAGGCGGCGTGCCAGAAAAGCAGCCCGCGCCCAAACAGCGCCCGCCTCTGACAAAGTGATCGGTGCGTGCCGGAGGGCCGCCGGTTTTTCTCCACGCGAATGCTTTGCTTGGCGCGAAGGCGTCTTGCTACACAAGCAGTTCTGATGTTCTGATTAAAGACAGATGCTGCCGTGTGTTTTACCGTCGCGTTAGCAACTGCATCCGGAGGTTCCCATGGCGAAAAATCCTCATCAGGTCTCCGGGGTCGAGAGCGAGAAGAACCAGGCCGCGCGCAGCAGCGGCGAGGCAGCCCCGCCTGAGACGTACGACAGCAAGTCGCAAATGGACACGCAGCCATTTGCCGGGCGCCAGAAGAAGCAACCGGCGAAGCAAGCGAAGCGGCCGGTGGAGGGCGTTGAGGACTACACGGGGCCGGCGGGCGGCTGGGGTGCGCTGAAGGCGGTCGCACGCGCGCTGAGCAGCGAAATGTCCGTCTCCGTGTCGCGCGAGGTCAAGGGCCTGCTGACGTTGAACCAGCCGACCGGCTTCGACTGTCCTGGATGTGCATGGCCGGATCCGCGTCACACGTCCTCGTTCGAATTCTGCGAGAACGGCGCCAAGGCCGTCTCGTGGGAAGCGACCAGCAAGCGCACGCCACCGGAATTCTTCGCCGCGCATACCGTGTCGGAACTGTGGGATTGGACGGACTTCGCGCTGGAAGGCGAGGGCCGCCTGACGCATCCGATGGTCTACGACGCCGCGACCGACACCTACCAGCCGATCGCGTGGAACGAGGCCTTCGCGCGCATCGGCAGCGCCTTGCGCGCATTGCCCGACCCCAACATGGCCGAGTTCTACACGTCGGGCCGCACCTCG
>JAKAXS010000182.1 GCA_021816505.1 Pseudomonadota bacterium | reverse complement strand
CTCAAGGCGACAATGGAAGGCTACGAAGTGACGACGATGGAAGACGCCGCATCGCGCGCCGACATCTTCTGCACGGCAACCGGCAACAAGGACGTCATCACCATCGAGCACATGCGCGCCATGAAGGATCGCGCCATCGTGTGCAACATCGGTCACTTCGACAACGAGATCCAGATCGCGGGCCTCAAGAACCTCAAGTGGGTGAACATCAAGCCGCAGGTCGACGAGATCGAGTTCCCAGATGGGCACCGCGTCATCATGCTGTCGGAAGGCCGTCTGGTGAACCTTGGCAACGCCATGGGCCACCCCTCGTTCGTGATGTCTGCCTCGTTCACTAACCAGACGCTGGCACAGATCGAACTGTGGAACGACAAGGGCAAGTACGAGAAGAAGGTCTACACCTTGCCCAAGCACCTCGACGAGAAGGTCGCCGTGCTGCATCTCGCAAAAATCGGCGTGAAGCTGACCAAGCTCTCGGACGAGCAGGCAGCCTACATCGGCGTGAAGCCGGAAGGCCCGTTCAAGTCCGATCACTACCGGTACTGATCGCGCCGTACGCGCTCTGAAACACGAAGGGGGCCGGGCAAACCGCTTGGCCCCTTTTGTTTGCCTCTAACGTTGCATCCGCATTGCAGCTGACGCGACCCATGCCGTGTGGCCGCCGCGCGCTGGCCAGGACCTTGGCCGCGCCGCATAATCCCTGATGATTCGCCGCGGTATTTGCGGCGCTTTCCGCATGTGGAATCTCCGTCTTCGCGTTCCGTTTGCGGCCTTTGAATTGGCATGACCAGGGCATCGCCTGGGCATCGGGGAAAATGCGGACGGGCGCTATCACATTGCGGCTGGGGAATACGCGTCGTGAGCTGGGTGTCCTGCTCGCGGCCAGCCTGGCCGTGGTCCTGGCCCTGATCGCCGCGTTGACGCGTGCCTCGCCGGCGGGCTCCGGCGCCGGCAAGCTGATCGCGATCGCCATCTTCCTGGGGGGCGCCGCACTCGTCGGCTATGCCGTCACGACCCTGTTGCGCACCTCGCGCCGCCAGGCCATGACCGCCGCCAGCGAAAACCGCGAAATGCGCCGCAGGCTCACCACCACAGAGGCCATGATCAAGGCCGAGCCGCAGATCCTGATCCATTGGGAAGAAGGCCAGACGGCCACCGTCGTCACCCACACTTTGGCGGGCATCGCCGGCTTGCCCGGCACCACGAGCGAACTCTTGCGTTTCGGCATGTGGCTGGAGGAACGCTCCTCCTCCGCCTTGAAAGCCGCCCTCGACGAACTCGTATCCGAAGGCCGCGGCTTCTCGCTTGTCCTGCGTACGCTGTCCAACGGCTACGTTGAAGCCGAGGGCCGTGCCTCCGCCGGTTGCGGCATTCTCCGCTTGCGCGACGTTGCCGGCCTGCGTCGCGACATCACGATGATCGTCAGCCACCAGGAAACGCTGACGCGCGCCATCTCATCCGCCCGCGCCCTGCTCGATGCCTTGCCGATGCCGGTCTGGTTCAGAACGCCGGAGGGCCAGATCAACTGGGTCAACGCCGCCTACGTCCGCGCCGTCGATGCAGCCGACGCCAACGAAGTTCGCGAGCGCCAGATCGAGCTGCTGGAAACGCGTCAGCGGAAAACCGTTGCCGAAACGCTGTCGGGCGGGGAGATCTATCACAGCCGCCTGCCGCTGATCGTCGGCGGCGAGCGCAAGTCGCATGACGTGATCGTGCTACCGCTGGACGACGCCATAGCCGGCGCGGCGATCGACGTTGCGGCACTCGAAACCGCGCAAGGCGAACTCGAACGCCAGATCGCCTCCTACGACCGCACGCTGGACCGTGTCGCGACCGCCGTCGCCATCTTCAACTCCGAACAGCAGCTGTCGTTCTTCAACGAAGCCTACACCAAGCTTTGGGGCTTGGACGCCACATGGCTGAAGACCCGTCCGCCCGATAGCGCCATCCTCGACCGCCTGCGCGAACTCGGCCGCTTGCCCGAGGTCGTGAACTACAAGGAGTGGAAGGCCAAGCTGCTGTCCACCTACCACACCGGCAATGGCCACGAAGATCTCTGGCACCTGCGCGACGGCCGCATGCTGCACGTGATGAGCGAGCAGCGGCCGGATGGCGGCGTAACCTATCTCTACGCCGACGAGACGGAACGCTTCGCGCTCGAAAGCCGCTTCAAGACGTTGATCAGCGTGCAGGGCGAAACCTTGAACAGCCTGAAGGAAGGCGTTGCCGTGTTCGCCACCAACGGCCGGCTGCAGTTGTTCAATGTCTCGTTCTGCGCCATCTGGAAGCTGCAGCGGCGCGCGCTCGAAGCCAACCCGCATATCGACGAGATCGTCCACGACGTTGCCCCGACCGGAGACGATGCATCCACATGGGCCAGCCTTGCCCGGCTCGTAACGGCATTCATGAGCGAGCGTGAAGCGCTCGAAGGCCAAATGCACCGCTTGGACGGCAGCGTGATCGACTACGCAGCGACGCCCTTGCCGGACGGAGCGACGCTGCTGACCTTCGCCGACGTGACCGACTCACGCCGCGCCGAACGCGCCCTGATCGAGCGCAACGAGGCCCTCATCGCCGCCGACCGCTTGAAGACGCACTTCATCAGCCACGTCTCCTACGAGCTGCGCACACCACTGACCAACATCATCGGGTTCTCGGAGTTGCTCGCGAACCCGCGCGTCGGCGACCTGTCGGAAAAGCAGCGCGAGTATCTCGGCGACATCACGTCGTCGTCGAAGACGCTGCTGGCCATCATCGACGACATCCTGGACCTCGCCACCATCGACGCCGGCTCGCTCGATCTGCGCTACGGCCCCATCGATGTCCGCGCCATGATCCGAACGGCCATCATGGGCGTCCGCGATCCCGCCATCCGCAACAACCTGATGCTCGACATCGCCGTCGCCGACGACGTGCATTCCTTCATGGGTGACGAGGCCCGTGTCCGCCAGGTGCTTTACAACGTCCTGTCGAACGCGGTCGGCTTCTCCAAGCCGGGCGACGTGATCCACCTCAGCTGCTGGAAAGAGGACGGCAAAATTCTCTTCACCGTCGAGGATCAGGGCCCCGGCATCCCCGTTGGCCAGCAGCGCCGCGTGTTCGATCGCTTCGAGAGCCGGACCCAGGGCTCGGCGCATCGTGGAGCCGGCCTCGGCCTTTCAATTGCCAAAAGCCTGGTGGAACTGCACGGCGGTGAAATCGAGCTGCAGTCGGAAGCCGGCAAGGGCACGCGGGTGACGTTGAAATTCCCCGAGCGTGGCCGCAGCTATGGTCGACTGGAAGACAGGACCGTGGCAAACCACCGCTATGAGCAGAACCGCGCGAACTTTAGCTGACGTCGACGAAGCCCACAGCGGCCGTCTTGCCCAACTGATCGCATTGAAGCTGAAGCCGGGCGACGCCATAGCGCTCCATGGCGACCTCGGCGGCGGCAAGACAACCTTCGCACGCGCGCTCGTCCGCGCTCTGCTGGGCGACGACGAGGCCGAGGTGCCGAGCCCCACTTTCGCGCTGATGCAGCTCTACGACGCGCCGCGCCTGAAGCTCGCTCATCTGGATCTCTATCGCCTCGCCGACGAGAGCGAAACCGACGAATTGGGTGTCGCCGATATCCTGGACATTGGCGCAATCATCGTCGAGTGGCCGGAGCGTGCGCCGGCGCTGCTGCCACCCGACCGCCTCGACATCCTGATCCGCGAAGGCAGTCGGCCCGACACGCGCACCATTTCCATCACACCGTCCGGCACGTGGGACGCGCGCCTGCAGCGCCTGGACGAAATCGCGGCGTTCGTGGGTTACGCCCCGAATTGGGCTCACGCGCAGCTGCATTACCTGCAGGGCGACGCGTCGGCGCGCGCATACGCGCGGCTACATGCGAGAGACGGTGAACGCGCCGTCCTGATGGACGCCCCGCGCTTGCCGGACGGCCCACCCATTCGCAACGGCCTTCCCTACAGCCGCATCGCCCACCTCGCCGAGGACGTCACGCCGTTCGTCGCGGTTGCCGGCGCTCTGTCCGCCGCGGGCTTGAGCGTGCCGACGATCCACCATGCCGATCTCGACCGCGGCCTCCTGTTGCTCGAAGATTTCGGCGACCGCGTCTTCGGACGCGAGTTGGAGAACGGCACCAGTCAAGCCGACCTGTGGCGCGCCGCAACCGACGCACTGAGCGTGCTCCACCGCACCGAGGTGCCGGCCGCAATTGCTCTCACGAACGGCGCGTCCCACGTTGTACCGCGGCAGGACCGCGGCGCGCTCGCCATCGAAGTCGAACTTTTGCCCGACTGGTATTGGCCGGCACTGTTCGGCTCTCCCATCCCGGCCGACGTCCGCGCCGAGTTCCTCGCGATATGGAACGGCATTTTTGACAAGCTGCTCGCCTTGCCGACGGGCTGGGTGCTGCGCGACTACCACTCCCCCAACCTGATGTGGCTGCCCGAGCGTGACGGCGCGCGTCGCGTCGGCATCATCGATTTCCAGGACGCGCTCGTCGGCCCGCCGGCCTACGATCTGGTCTCACTGCTGCAGGATGCCCGTCTCGACGTGCCCGCCGATCTTGAAGCGGTCATGTTTGAGCACTACTGCCAGCGCGCCATGATGGACCAGCAGCGATTCGATGCCGCCGCCTTCCAATTTGCGTATTCCGCTTTAGGCGCGCAGCGTAACACCAAGATTCTGGGGATATTTGCCCGTTTGGCTCGCCGTGACGGCAAACCCGGCTATCTTCGCCATGTGCCCCGGCTCTGGCGCTACCTCGAACGCGACCTGGCCCATCCGGAACTTTCATCGCTCCGCGCCTGGTTCGATCGCCATCTTGGCTCCGAGCAGCGCGCCCGTCCCATCGAGGCGTAATGCCCCCGCGCTCCAGGCGTCCTTTCCAACCAACCAAAGCAATGGTGCTGGCCGCCGGTCTCGGCAAGCGCATGCGCCCGCTCACGAACGACATCCCCAAGCCGATGGTGCCGTTCCAGGGCCGCCCGCTGATCGATCACGTGCTCGACCGCCTCGCGGCAGCCGGCATCATCGAGGCGATCGTCAACGTTCACTATCAGCCGCTGCCGCTCGAGCGGCACTTGGCGCATCGCAAGGCGCCGAAGATCACGATCTCGGACGAACGCGATGCGCTGCTCGACACCGGCGGTGGCCTGATGCGCGCACTGCCGCTGCTCGGCAACGACGCATTCGTCATCCACAATTCGGATAGCGTGTGGGAAGAGGGCGTCGGCAGCAATCTCGACCGCCTGTTCGGCGCCTGGGACGACGCGAAGATGGACAGCCTTCTGCTGATGGCCCTCAGCGGCACCAGCCTGGGCTACGACGGTCACGGCGACTTTACGATGGACGCAGACGGCCGCCTGCAGCGTCGCGAGGAAGGCCGCGAGTCGCCATTCGTCTTCAGCGGCGTCTCGATTGCGCATCCGCGCATGTTCAAGGATGCCCCGCCCGGCGCCTTCTCGCTCAACACGCTGTGGGACCGCGCCATCGAGCGGGGTCGCCTCTACGGCATCCGCCTTGAGGGCACGTGGATGCACATCGGCACGCCCGAGGCGCTGGCCGACGCGGAAAGGTGGGTGGCCGATGAGACAGCGCGCTGAAGGCCAGCTCGACTTCCTGATGGGTCTGGCCGGGGATGACACGGATACGCCGGCCGCGCGTGCACCCGGCAGCCCCGCCAGCATCTTCACCGTGCCGGCCGGTCAACCCTTCCTCGATGCGCTCGCGAGCGCGATCCTGGCCGGCGACCTGCCGGTCCGCGGCGGCAAGGCGCCGTCACCGATCGATCTGCCCAACGTCACCCTCCTGATGCCGACGCGTCGCGCCACGCGCGCCCTGCAGGATGCGTTTCTGCGCGCCGGCAAGGGCCGTGCGCTGCTGCTGCCCAAGATCATCGCCATTGCGGAAGGCCAGGAAGATCTGACGCTCCTGAGCGGCATCGCCAGTCTGGACACGTTGGCGACCGGCACCGAGAGCATCCCGCCTGCCGTGTCCAACATGGAACGGCTGCTGGTTCTGACGCAACTCGTCATGCGTTGGTCTGAAGCCATGCGCCAGCCCGCCGCCGACGCCATTCGCGGCATGGAAGCCTATTCGGCCGCCGGCTCCAACACGCCGGCCCAGGCCGCGCATCTCTCCGCGCAACAAGCGCG
>JAKAXS010000181.1 GCA_021816505.1 Pseudomonadota bacterium | reverse complement strand
TCCCCCGCCGGAGCCGGCTCTGCTGCCTGTTGGGCGACGGCCGGTAAGGCAAGCAAGGCCACGCTCCCCAGCAGGACACTAATTCTGACGCTCTTATTGTTCATTTGGCTCCCCCGAGAATCTTTACGATGCGCGCCCGAGGTGCTTGCTCGCCTCGATCACACATGACGACTAAGCAGGGGGAGTCTGCGAAAGCGCTAGATGGCCCGTGGGGAACTTAGGTTGATTGATTGCCATATGTGCCCGGTAATCACCGGAAAATTAGGAAGCAATTATAGGAACATTAGGAATGCATGATGGGGAAATTAGAGAATATTGAGGGGCGTGCTGAGCAATTGGTGGCGCAGCCGATTCACCGAGTCGAAGATTCTCTCTCGCCGGTCGACAGCCTTAAGCATGCGAAACGTTATATCAGCGTCCGGATTTGCCCGATTCACCTGAATTTACGCCACTTTCGGTAGGCATTTTAGCGGCAGACCGGCTTGACGTGGCAATGGCCGACGGGCAATTTCCCTTGACGGCGTGGGACTGCTGGGCGGAAGAAATGGTAAAGTATAATGCTTGGCGCCTTAATATCGTAACGAACTCAAAACGTTGCCCGCGAAGCGGGTTGGCTTGGACGAGAGTGCTGCCGACAGGCGGAGCTGGCGAGCCGACTTCAGGACAGATAAGAAGTCTGCGCGGCGAATGACGTCGCGTATCAAGCAATCGCTCGTCCTCGGGAGACGCGCGCCAGGGAGGCAATTTTGCATTTCAAGTTCACTTGCTCGCTGCTGTCTCGGACGATCGCCGGCCTGAACCCGAAAGGCGCCGCGTGCGCGCTTTTCGCCGTTGCGATTGCATCCGGTTGCCTCGTGTCCGTTGCGCCGGCCATAGCCGATCCGGCCAAGCAGATCACGCTGGAGCTCAACAAGCTCGAACCGCAGGACAAGAGCTGCCGCGCGTACCTCGTCGTCTCCAACGACGGCGAGACCGTCTACCAGTCGTTCAAGCTTGATCTCGTCATGTTCCAGCCCGACGGCGTGATCGGCAAGCGCTTTGCTCTCGACCTGGCTCCGATCAAGGCCGGCAAGAAGACCGTGAAGCTGTTCGATCTCGATGGCGTCGCTTGCGACAAGGTCGGCAGCTTCCTCGTCAATGACATCATGGAATGCAAGTCCGACGGCGCAGCCGCAGACGATTGCCTAGCGCGATTGCAGCTGTCGTCGCTCGGCCAAGTAAAGATCTCTAAGTAGCTCAAAGCGTAGGATGCAGTAGCGTGGACCCTCAAGCCGCAACCGCCGTCGTCGACCAGGCGGGTCATATGTCGATCATGCCGCTGATCATGAATGCCGACCCTGTGGTCAAGGCGGTCATGATCGGGCTGGCGCTGGCGTCCGTCGCATGTTGGGCCATCATCCTGGAGAAAATGTTCCGCTTGCTTCGCCTCTCCAGCGACCTGAAGAAGCTCGAGGCGTCCGCTGCAGGCGGCGCCACGCCGAACCGCGGGCTGGTTCGCAAGCTGCTGATCGCAGCGGAGGACGAGGAATCCCACGGTTCGCATGACGAAGGTCGCAGCGAAACGCGTGGCCGCCTCGAAAGGGCGATGCGCGCTGCGATGCGCTCCGAACTTCACCGCCTCGAAGTGGGCCTGCCGTTCCTGGCGACGATCGGTTCGGCAGGCCCCTTCATCGGCCTCTTCGGCACGGTTTGGGGCATCATGCATTCGTTTACGGCCATCGCCAGCCAGAAGGATACGAGCTTGGCTGTCGTCGCACCGGGCATCGCCGAGGCGCTGTTCGCCACGGCGCTGGGCCTGGCGGCGGCTATCCCGGCAGTGGTCGCCTACAACGCTATTTCCGTCGCTCTGGGGCGGGCCGCAAATCGCGGCTCGGTCGCCATCGCCAATCTCGCCAAGCTGTTCGTCAACGGCAACCGCCCGCGTGGCGTTGCAGGAGTAGCCTGACATGGGCATGGGCGTAGCCGGCGGCGGCCCCGCCGGTGACGACGACGATGTCGTCTACAAACCGGTCGCGGAGATCAACATCACGCCGATGGTGGACGTGATGCTGGTGCTGCTGATCATCTTCATGGTCGCCGCGCCCCTGATGGTGGCCGGCGTGCCGATCGAGTTGCCGAACACGTCTGCCGCCAAGGTGAGCCAGACCAAAAAGCCGATGGTGGTCTCGCTGACGGCCGAAGGCGAGCTTTACATCCGTGACGAGCAAATCAACCGCTCCGAACTCGTGAGCCGCCTGCAGGCGATCCGCGCCACAGAGGGCGACACGGTCGTTTACGTGCGCGCGGACAAGCGCAGCCCCTACGGCGAGGTGATGGAGATCCTCGGTCGCGTCGGCGAGGGTGGCTATCCGCGCGTCTCGCTGCTGTCGCAACCCAAGCAGACGGCGGAAGCCGCAGGTAAGTAGCCGTGCTCAGACTTGCCACCTTCGTGATGTCGCTTCTGGTGCACGGGCTCCTCGCCTACGTGTCCCTGACGAGCACGTTGTCGGCTGACACCACGTCGGCGCTGGAAGAAGGCACGGGTGACGACACGTTCCGCATCGAGCAGGGCATCGGCATCGAAGGTTTCATGCAGGAAGGCACGGCGGTCGAGACCGTGGAGGCGAACGAGACGCCGGCTCAGATGAGCGAGGCGCGTCTCCAGATCGACGAGGTCAAGCCGATCGAGGAAGCGCAGGAAACGCCGCCGGACGTCGCCCAGCTCAAAGACAGCGAGATCGTCGAGTCGAAGGAAGGGCCCTCGCAGGAGGCCGTTCCCGTCGAGGAAGAAAAGCCCGAAGAGGTCCAGCAGCAACCACCGCAGATGGCAACGGTGGAGCAGCTCGAAGAGCAGTCGGTCGTCCAGGAGCAGAAGGCGGCGGGCGAGAAGCAGGAAGGCGGAGACGTCAGCGTCAAGCGCGCGTATCTCGGCAAGATCCGTACGAAGCTGGAGCGGACCAAGGTCAATCCCCATTCGCGCGCAACGGGCACCGTGATCGTACGCTTCGCCGTGTCTCCCTCCGGCGCCCTGCTGTCGCGCGAGGTGATCGCCAGTTCCGGTTCGCAGATCCTAGACAACGCCGCCATTGCCGCCGTCGAGAAGGCTGCACCGTTCCCGGCGTTTCCCGAGGACATGAAGGTCGATAAGATCGTCGAAGTCGTGCCCTATCGTTTCTCCGTCCGCTGATACGTTACAGCGGCACCGATATGATCGCTCGAAGCCCGCCCATGGAGCTTTCACCGAGCGCGATGTCGCCGCCATGGCTCTTGGCGATATCCTTGGCGATCGCCAGACCCAGCCCGCTGTTGCCGCCATCCTGATTGCGCGACCGGTCCAGGCGGTAGAACGGACGGAACACGTTGCTGCGTTCTTCGACTGGTATGCCCGGTCCGTCGTCGTCCACCTCGACACGCAGCCACGCGCCTTCCGTCGCGGCGCGTATCACGATGCGCTCGCCATACCGGGCGGCGTTTGAAACGAGGTTGGTCACGGCACGTTTGAACGCCTGCCGCTTCAGCGGCAGCACCAGTTCGTCGCGGCGCTTCCTGATGCGCAGCTCCACCTGCTTGCCGTAGATCTCGCTATCATCCTGCACCTCTTCAAGCAGCTCGCGCAGATTGGTGTCAGACGCCACCTCGCCTCCGTCGCCACGCGCGAAGGCCAGATAGTCCTCCAGCATGTGCTGCATTTCGTTCACATCGCTCTTGAGCGATTGAATCTCCGCGCTGTCACCCAACAGCGCGAGCTCCAGCTTGAAGCGCGTCAGCACCGTCCGCAGGTCGTGACTGACGCCGGCGAGCATCGTCGTGCGCTGATCGACGTGTGTCGTGATGCGGTCGCGCATTTCCGAGAATGCCAGCGACGCCTGGCGGACCTCGCGCGCACCGCGAGGGCGAAAGCCATCCGGTACCGGCCGCCCCTTGCCGAACGCGTCCGCTGCTTCGGCGAGCTTGAGGATGGGCCGGATCTGATTGCGCAGGAACATGATCGCAACGGTCAGCAGAATGACGGACGAGCCGACCATCCAGTAGAGGAAGATATGCGATTTCGATGCGTACGTCTGGCTGCGCGTGGCGATGAACCGGAGAATGGCATTGTCGTGCTGCACGCGGATTTCGACGTGCTTGGACTGACCGACGGTGTCGATCCAGAAGGGTCGGCGCACGAACTTGCTGATCTCGCGAGAAAGCGCGCGATCGAGGAAGTCGAAGAACGGCTTCGGGCGCACGGCGGGCAGATCTCCAGCCGGCAGGACCTGCATCGAAAGATTGAGCTTCTCGCGCGCCATGTCGGTGAGCTTCGTCACCTCCTTGTCGTCGTTCGCCGTGTCGTAGACTTCGATCAACGCGGCGATGTCGCGGGCGGTCGACTCCGACAGCCGCCGTGTGACGGCTTCCCAATGGCGCTCCATGAACACGAAGGCGATCACGCCCTCAAGCACCACGATGGGCGCGATGATGATGATGAGCGCGCGCGCGTAGAGGCCTTTCGGCAGCAGATCGGCAAGCCAGGAGGCGAGGTTGGCCCACCCGTCGCGCGCCATCTGCGCGCCGCGCACCAGCTTGCTTGCAACGAACCGGTGGTCGATGTCGCGTAGGGCCACCATGCTCTGTTGCCTGCTCCCGTTCGCGTCAGTCGGTGTAGAGGATGTAGCCCTTGCCCCGCACCGTCTGCAAATAGACGGGATTGGAAGGGTCGCTTTCGATCTTGCGTCTCAGCCGGTTGATCTGCACGTCGATCGCGCGCTCGCTCCCGGTGTTTTCGTCGTTGGCGAGTTCATGCCGCTGAACAGGCATGCCGCGGCGTTGCGAGAAGAGACGCAACAGGTCGCGCTCGCGTTCTGTCAGCTTGATCGTCTCGTCGTCGCGCTTCAGCTCGCCGCGCGAGATGTAGAAGACGTACGGCCCCATGCGCGCCTCGTCGGCCGAACCTTGCACTTCCTGCCCGCGGCGGAGAATGTTGCGCAACCTCAGCAACAGCTCGCGCGGTTCGAACGGCTTGGCGACATAGTCGTCGACGCCGATCTCCAGTCCCTCGATGCGCTGGTCTGCATCGGCGCGCGCGGTCAGCATGCAGATGGGAACGCGTGTCGTGCCCTTCAGCTCGCGGGCGAGATCCAGGCCGCTTTCGCCCGGCATCATCACATCGAGCAGGATGATATCGAACGACAGCCCTCGCATGGCGGCCCGCGCCGATGCCGCGTCCTCGGCCGTCGTGACACGAAATCCCTGCTCGAACAGGTAGCGCGCGAGCAGGTCGCGGATCTTGTGATCGTCGTCGACGATCAGGAGATGCGGCGCATCGTCGGGAAGCGCCTCGCGCTGCGGTTTCGCCAGCGAATTCATCATATGCCCCCTCAGATCGGGTCCTTGGTCGCGCCCCGATCCGAAAGTCCGATCAGGGCTTCGACCCGGGCGCGATCGGGCTCTGCGATCATGGCCAAAAGAAAGCGGCGCGTGGCAGTTTCCGTTTCCGGCCCGGACTGGGCAAATGCCGCCTCGATGCGGCGCACCTGCAGCGTCGTCAGCTTATGGGTCAGCTTACCGCCCTTAGCCGTAACGTAAAGCCGGCGTTCGCGCCGATCGGCTGCCCCCTCGCGCTGAGCGATAAAACCTTCGTCGATCAATTGCTTGAGGACGCGCGCCAGGCTTTGCTTGGTAATCTTGAGAATATCGAGCAACTGGGCCACCCGCAGGCCCGGATTGCGCGACACGAAATGCAGGACCCGGTGATGGGCGCGGCCGAAACCGTATTCCTCCAGGACGGCGTCAGCGTCCCCCGTGAAGTCACGGTAGGCGAAAAACAGCAGCTCGACGCAGGCCACCGCATCGGCGCGCCCCAGTTCGGCCTTCGACCGCATGGCGCCGCTGGCTCCCTGCTCTGACCTGGCCTCGGAGGTTATGTCAGTCATGTTGACTTATTTGCCGCCGATTGATAGTCGTGGCAAGTCATTTTGCGCTTGAGATTGAGTGTCTTCGCGCACCCGGACGGCTGGTCGCGGGAGCCCATCTGTGACCCGCTACAACGCATATCCGGCGCTGCGCGTTCGCCGTTTGCATCTCATGCCCCTGATTTCTCAAAGGGACGTTCTCATGGCCGACGCCAGACCTTACCACGACCGCGACGGCTTCATCTGGATGGACGGCGCACTGGTGCCGTGGCGCGAGGCGAACGTTCACGTCCTGAC
>JAKAXS010000180.1:4766-6184 GCA_021816505.1 Pseudomonadota bacterium | reverse complement strand
CCGTGGCCGATATATGCCGACTCCACGCTGGCCGGTATATGCCGACTCCGACCGGCGCCGCCGCCGGCCTCAGCTGGCCTGATTACGCCGACTCTGAAGTGGCCGGTATATGCCGATCCGTGACACTCCGACAAGGAGACACGCTCGGCAGGCTTCTTCGTGCCGACGGCGGAAGGTTGGACTGATGCGCAGGCCGCAATGTTCGGAGTCGGATGGGACGTTCCCAACGGCAAGAAGTTGCATGCCCTGCTGCGAATCGCTGCCGACACCTCCGATGATTTGCGACGAGCACTGACGCGGTTGCTGCCTGAGCATGCTGCGTGGCCAATTCGCCATGGCGCCCAGACTGATTGGGCGCGCTTCCTTTCTGCCGCCGGAGTGACGGATTGTCTGCGCCCTGTAGGCGGCGAAAGTGTCACATCAGACCCCGCCGGCTATCCAGCCAACTTGCCAACTCTTATCTCGCGCGATGTGAGGGAACTACCCCATGCGTTGCGCGCGCACTGGCGCTCGCAGCTTGCGCAGGACTGCGCCCGCATGTACAGCTCGCGCCAATATCGCGCTGAGGTGCGGCTCTGGCGCATTCCTGGACAGTGTGAGCATGAGAACTTCCCGCCCGAGGTTCGACGGGACTATGCGGTGCAGATTGCCCTGGCCATGCGAGCTTTCGGCGACGAACATCGAACCTTCCGCGCCGTCCGCGCCGATACCGGCGGCGTAGCGACCGAACCACATCGCATGTCGACACCGTTGCACGCCTTCTTAACCGGCGCTGATTGGATGCCCGTCATTCGGCCCGGAGGTCAGTTGCGGTTTGTTAAGCCGCTGGCTGCGTGGTACTTCAGCGCCTCCGAGGAACGCCCGCCGCGCTTTCTCGAGTTCATCGTGCACCAAGTGGCCACCGCGATCGACACTCCAGCGTTGGAGTGGCTGCGCGATTACGCACAGCTGGGAATTTTCAATGACGAGCGCGATGCCGGGCGAGCCCTGGTGACCCTTACGGAAGGCGTGCAAAGTCGGCTCACCGACATTCGGGATGTACGGCGATTCCAAGAACTGTTTCGACGGCTCTGGGCAAGCGTACGCAAAGAAGGATCGCCTGAAGCCAGTTCATGCGTGCCAGTGCGCGTTGGCGACGAGATCGGCGTGGTGTGTAGAACGGGTGATGAGTTCGCGTTAGCCTATTTCGACGATGAGCGTGACGCGCTGAAAAAGCAACTGCTCGAGGAAGTCGGAGAACCGCTTTTTGACATCCTGCATGGGGATACGGTAGCCGCCTGGGACTGGGTCAATGCGAGCGCGCCCGGAAGATTCCGCCGCATTTCCGACGACCCGGCTGAAGTCTACGTTGATGGGAACAAGCTCGACGATGGCACGCCGAGCCGATTGCTGAGTGACATCGTCGGACCGTGGATAGA